>JAUYDD010000231.1 GCA_030704765.1 Nanobdellota archaeon
GGGTCGGTTGGGATTGCTAATTTTAAGGCAATTTCTTTATTTTAAAATTCAATTCTAAAGTAAAAACTTATATACCAAGTTTCATTAGTGATAATATCAAAAAAATTTCCTGAAAAATCGCCTACTCCATCCTGAAGGATGGAGTTTGATCGGCGATTTTTCTGATTCGGAAATTTTTAGGATGCTCGAGAATTGAAAACTGTAACATTTGCTACGACCACATGATGAATCATGAGGTTTTCAATTCTCGACATAAATTTAAAATATTTAAATATGAAAATAAATATTACTTTTTTAGGAACTGCAAGTGCAATTCCAACAAAGACAAGGAACCACACATCAATACTCTTGAATTATAAAGATGAGAATATCTTGATAGATTGTGGTGAAGCTTCTCAAAGGCAGATAAGGATAGCAAAAATAAATCCATGCTCAATAACCAGGATATTGATAACTCATTTTCATGGAGACCATGTTTTTGGGCTTCCTGGTTTGTTCCAGACTCTTGGACTTAATAATTACCAAAAAAAACTCTACATTTATGGGCCAAAAGGAATAAAAGAATTCATAGATAATATTTTCAAATATTTTATCACAACTAAAAAAATAGAATATGAAGCAATAGAAGCCCATGATAAGTTCTTTGAAAATAAGGATTTTGAGCTTCATTCTATACCTCTTGACCATGGTTGCAGATGCCAAGGTTATATATTCAAGGAAAAAGATAAATTAAGGATAAATAAGGATAAGTTCAAAAAACTAAAAATACCAAACACTCCTGAAATAACAAAGATTCTTAAAGGAAAATCTATAAAAATAAACAATAAGATAATTAAGCCAAAAGACTTATTGTACAAAGAAAAAGGTAAGAAAATAAGTTTCATATTTGATACAAGAATGACTGAATCAATAAAAAAACTTGCTAAAGATTCAGACTTATCGATTATTGACTCTACATTCCTCTCTGGTTCTGATAAAGGAGAAGAAAAAGCTTTTGAATATTACCATATGACATCAGAACAAGCTGGAAAAATAGCAAAACAAAACAAAGTAAAAGAGCTTATATTAACTCATTTTTCTCAAAGATACGAACATAAGGAAAAATCCATATTAGATGAAGCAAAAAAGATATTTCCAAACACTAGATTAGCCCATGATTTCATGAGAATTGAGGTTTAAAACATTGAAAAGATAAATAAGGCAATCTTGTTGCAACTTCTCTAGCTTTATCCTCATTCCTTTGCAAAACAGAAAATGCATCCCAACTTCCATTAATCAATGCTTGTCTTGTTCCTTCTGGAATTTCACATCCAACAATCTTATCAATATATGAAACAGTTTTAGCAAGAAGATTAACAGCAACATTAGTTTCTGGGTCTTTCTCAACACGTTTTACTAATAAACTAATATCCTCGCGAGATATCCTGACTGCAGCAATTCCTATTGTTGCACAATTACCATCAAATATATCAGCATAACTTTCAGCAATTATCCCTCTTATTCCAAATCTATATAATCCTTGCGGAGCATGTTCTCTTGAACTTCCTGTTCCATAATTTGCTCCTGCAATTAAAATGCTCCCTCTAGAATATTTTGGATTATTGAACGGATGTTCAACAACTTTTTGTCCATCCTTAAATCTCTCATCAAAATAAACATACTCTCCCATTCTCTTGAAAGTAGTTTCTTTCATGAACCTTGCAGGAAGAATATCATCTGTATTCTGATTATCAGCAGGTTTTGGAATTCCACTTCCATTTACCAATACAATTTTTTGTGATGGAACTAATAATCTATCTGTCATTTTACATATACTCCCTAGGATCTACAATCCTGCCTTCTATTGCAGCTGCAGCAGCACTATAAGGACTCATCAGATGAGTCCTTCCTGTCGGGCTTCCCTGTCTTCCAATAAAATTCCTATTTGAAGTTGAAGCACTTCTTTGATAACCAACTAGTTTATCAGGATTCATAGCAATGCACATGGAACATCCAGGATTTCTCCACTCAGCTCCAGCTTCTAAAAATATTCTGTCTAATCCTTCGATTTCAGCTTCTCTTTTAACTGACTCTGAACCTGGAACAATCAAAGTTTTAACTTTAACTTTTTTTCCTTTTAAAATCCTTGAAGCTAGTCTTAAATCACTTATTCTTCCATTAGTGCATGAACCAATAAAAACAACATCAATAGGAGTTCCATAAATTTTATCTCCAGGCTTAAGCCCCATATATCTATAAGCTATCTCAACTTCTTTTCTTGCATCTCCCTCATAATTCTCAACAACAGGCATTGTTTCATGAATCATGATTGCTTGTTCTGGATTTATTCCCCAAGTTACCATAGGAGCTAAATTTGAAACATCAATCTCTTTAATATCATCATAAACTGCATCAGCATCTGACTTTACTGATTCCCAAAATTTAATAGCCCTGTCAAATTCAGAATCTTTTGGAGCAAATCTTCTTCCAGCTAAATAACCAAAAGTCTTCTCATCAGGATTAACATAACCTGATTTTGCTCCACCTTCAACAGCCATATTGCACAAAGTCATCCTTGATTCCATTCCCATACTATTAACTACAGAGCCATCAAACTCATAAGCAAAACCATTTCCTCCTTTAACTCCTAATTCCCTCATCATATCTAAAGCAATATCTTTTGAAAATACTCCCATTCCCAATCTTCCATTAAGATTAATTCTCCTAACTTTCAATTCTTTATCCATTGCAAATGTTTGTGTAGCAAGAACATGAAAAACTTGTGTTGTTCCGAAACCAAAAGCCAATGCTCCAAATGCTCCATATGTGCTTGTATGTGAATCACCACAAACTGCAACCATTCCCGGTAAAATAAATCCTTGTTCTGGAAAAATAATATGACAAATCCCATGACCATTTCCAGGACTAAAATAAGTTATTCCAAATTCTCTAACATTATCTTCAAAAGTCTTAGTCAATAATTCTGCCTGAGAATCTAAAAAAGGCCGAGAATAATCATTTGTAGGAATAACATGATCAACAACAGCAAAGGTTAATTCAGGATGTTTAACTTTCAATCCCTTTTCCCTTAAATCTCCAAATGCAGGAGCACTTGTAGCATCATGCATTAAATGTCTTCCAACAAAAACCTGCCTTCTTCCATCATCCAGAAAATCCACTGTATGCAAATCCAAAACTTTGTTGTATAATGTTCTTTCTGCCATTTTTAAACTGCACTCGTTGAAATGTATTTTATAGTTTGATTAATAAGTTCGTCTAAATTTTTTTGTTTATAATCAGGATCCCTTAAATTTGCAAGAGCAGCTTCCTTTAATAAATCTGCAGCTTTTTTTTCACCCATTTGTTCAAGCATCATTGCATAGGACATAAATGCAGCTTCAGGTCTGACTCTTTGAATTAAATCTTCTCTTTTAGTTCCAGCTATAAGTTTTCCATCTATAGAGTTATACCATTTATCAGGAGCACTTCCATGAATCGGTTCAAACATTGATGGAAATCTTCCACTAGGATTAATATTTCCAGAAACCGCACTTCCGATTCCTCCTTGTATAACTGCACCTAAATCAGTTGCAATATCACCAAACATATTTTCAGTTAAAATAACATCAAATTGTTCTGGAGCAAGCACCATTTGCATCATTAGATTATCAACATGAATATATCTAACATCTAAATCAGTTCTAGAAGAAAATTCTTTATAAACTCTTTCCCAAGGAACTGCTGCAAAAGTTAGAATATTAGTTTTAAATGCAAAATGTAACCTAGGTGTTCTATTAGTTCTTCTTTCTTTTCTATCTAATGCCCTATCTGCTGCAAATTCAGCCAACCTCTTAACACCCCTATAAGAACAGACCATTTTTTGAATTCCAACTTCATCATCAGTTCCTCTGTTCAAAACTTCTCCTTGAGCAACATACAATCCTTCAGAGTTTTCTCTACAAATTTCAAAATTAATATCTTTAGAAGTCTTTCCAACAATGATTGAAGGGATACCTTCTTGTAAAATCACGGGCCTTAGATTAACATACTGATCAAATGCTTGTCTTAATTTTAATAATATACCTACTTCTAATACTCCTGGTTTTATTTTTGTTGGATCACCAACAGCGCCTAAATATAATTGGTCATTTTGAGCAAGAACCTCTAATTCTTCATCCCCTAATTCATTTATATCTCTTTCATTAAAATAATCAGCATTATAAGGATAATGAATATGTCTAATTGGCATAGACAAATGCCTTTCTAAATAAGGGTATAACTCAAGAACAGCACTAGTTACTGTAATTCCATTTAAATCTCCAGCAATAACTCCAACACGATATTCTCCATCATATTTTGGTTTTGGAACACTAATCATCTAAAAATCATTAATAAACTGCTTTTTAAAGATTTATATAATTCATCTACTTTCTTTTCTTTTTATTTATTGCTTTTTCTCTTTTTTTTGTCAAGGTTTTATATAAGAAAAATCCTATGACTATTATTGCTAAAAAAACATATATTAATATCTCAGCTTTTAAACTAGCAAGACCATCTTCATTAGTGTTCACATATTTCACAGATACAAAAAATAAGAAAGTCAAAAATAACATTGCAATAATGGTTAATATTCCAAATATAGAAAAAACAACAAAATCTCCTGATTCTCCTTTTCTTGAAAATACCATTATATATTATAAATAACTAGATATTTAAAGATTATCAAAGTTCCAACTAAATTTTAGTGTTTAAGAACTTATTAACCGTGCTATAATCTAAATAGGTCAAAGCTCAAATTCTTATTGCTTAGCCATACTAGCAGGAGAAATAAAAATTATAGTGTCTCCTCTTAAGAAGGTTAATCCAACACTTCTTTTACTCTCGTTGTCAATTATCTCTTTAGCATTATCCAAGACAATATTTATATGTATGTCAAACGCTAGAAGAGTACCGACCATCTGCTTGTTGTTTTTTAGTTGAACCAATACCTCTTTGCCTTTAGCATTGTTCAACACATCCAGTGGCCTCTCTATTCCATTAACCATAAAGAGTTTCAATTTATTAGGTATATAAATATTTCTATAAGAGTGTATTGGTGCGTTAAAGGTTGGTGGTGTGTAGGTTCATGACATTTGTCCGCTCTAAAATCCTGTATTCACTTATAGAATAATAGACTAATTATTAATAATTCAATAAACTATCTATTGATAATAGTATAAATTATCGAGGAGCTATAACTATCTCATAATTTTATCCTCTATGAAGAAGTATTTTATAATTGGGAATCTTATTATTTTGATAGGTAAGACATTTCTTATGAACCTACACAGTTAAAGGTTGGTGGAAAGGGTTTTAAATAAAGTTTTCTTAGCTTTTTTATGAAAAAAGAAGAAAACATAGATATTCAAGATTTATTTAATGACAAGGTTATTGTTTCTAAAATCCAAAATAAATTACCTAATCTTTTTAGAGTAGCTGAAATAGAAACTTCAAGAGCTGGAAAAATAGGTATGGAAGTAGGTTCAGTAAGAGAAAAAGTAATTAGTGCATTACTTATTTACAAATTTGGGAAAGAGAAGGTTAATACAGATATTCCCATAACAGAACCAGAAACAGATGTAATTATTGGAAATAAAGATATTTCAATAAAAACAATAACAGCTAATGGTGGAGTTAAAGCTGTTTGGACGGTAGACGCTCAGAGTTCTCAGAACTTTATAAATAATTATAAGCCCAAATGCGATATTCTTTTAATTCAAATTTGGTGGGGTTTAGAGAAAGATAGTTTTTTCTTAATCCCTTTGGAAGTTCAAGAAGAGATATTTAAAAAATTAGGTAAAAATAATTACTTTAACTTACCAAAAGCGGGAACAAATCCTCGTGGAGTTGAATTTAATCGATTAGCTATAGAAGAAATGTTAAAACATCCAAAAACCTTAAAGATTAGAATAAAATGGGATAAGGAAAATTTAAAACATGATGTTTACGAGAGATGGGTGGAATATTGGGAGCAAGATTAATTTTTTTGATTAGTAAATTCTTTTATTCTTTCTTCTGCTAATTTACAATATTCTTTATCAATATCGTAACCAATATAATTTCTCTTTGTCTTTAATGCGGCTAAAGCCGTCTGACCGCTCCCCATAAAGGGGTCTAGGATAATATCTCCTTCAAAGCTATATAACTCTATTAATCTTCTTGGCAATTCTTCTGGAAAAGGAGCGGGATGTCCTATTTTCCTTGCTGATGTAGCTGGAAAAGTCCAGATACTCTTTGTAAAGTCCATAAACTCTCTTTTTTCAATTGTGTCTTGTTTATTATCTTTAAATCTTGAATAATTATCTTTAGAAAATATCAAAATATATTCATGAACATCCCTTAATGTAGGATTTTTTGCACTTTGCCAACTGCCCCATGCTGTTGATGTTCCCGCACTTGAAGATTTGTCCCAAATTATTTCTCCCCTCATTAAAAAACCCAATTCAGACATTATTTGAATGATATGAGCATGAAGAGGTAAATAGGGTTTTCTTCCAAGGTTAGCGATATTAATACCTACTCTTCCACCAGTGACTAAAACTCTTTTTACTTCTATAAATACATTTTTTAAGAGTGTTAAATATTCTTCAAGACTTAAATCTTTATCGTATTCTTTACCAACATTATATGGTGGAGAAGTAATCATTAAATGAATAGAATTATCTGGCAATTCTTTCATATGTTCGCTTGAAGAACAAATTATCTTATTTAAGAATTGTTTTGGGATTTCATTTTCATTTTCAAAATGTTCTTTTTGTCCATTTTCTCCATTTATCTTTTTATACATTTTAGAGTTATAGAACTTTGAAGAATCATGATTAAGTCTTGCAGATACTCCAAAAGAACTTGTTTGTGTTCCATTTACCATTTTATTTTTTATTGTTTAGTGGTTTATCCCAATAGGGAGATTTACATTTAGGACAAACAATAGGGGTTTCTTCGCTTCTTGTTATCCATTCATGCTTACACCTCTCACATTTGCACTCATAAACCTTAATCTCTTTTTTAGCCATAAAAGATTATGTATCCTCCGCTTTAAATACTTTACTATAGTAATATACTACCCTAAAGTTTATAAACCCTATATACCTATAGTATATTATGATAAGTAATAAAACAATATGTTTAAAGTGCAAGAGTAAAAACATAATCAAATGGTGTAAAAGAAAAACTGAGAATAGGGGCTTAATTCAAAGATACAAGTGTAAAGATTGTGGAAAATATTTTGTTATTGATGATGGTTTTTATAGAATGAGAAATAGCCCTCAAAAAATTACATGTGCTATGGACTTATATTTTAAAGGATTAAGTACAAGAAAAGTTCAAGACCACTTTCAAGCATTTTATCCACATAATAGCTCTTGGGTTTCTATTTATAATTGGGTTATAAAATATTCTAAACAAATAAGCAAATTCACAGAAACATTAAAACTTCAATCAGGGGAAGAAGTTCAGATAGATGAGATAGAATACAAAAGAAGAAAAAGCCATAAAAAAGGAGAAAAAGGAACAGAAGATAATTATTTTGTTGATAGCATAGACCCTATAACAAAATTTATGGTAGCTTCTAATTATGTTCAAGCAAGAGGTAATCCTGAATTAGAAGAGGTGGCAAAAAGAATAAAAACAAAAACAGAAAAACAGGTCAAGATGGTTACAACAGATGGATTATTAAATTATGAAGGTATTGTAAAAAGTGTTTGGGGTTACAATAACAAATTAGGAAAATATAATGTTTTTCATAATAGGATTGTTACAAGCAAAGAAGAAGATGTTTTTAATTATCAAATTGAACGATTACATAATTCAATCAGAGCAAGAACAAAGGTTATGAGAGGTTTTCATGGTTCTGTTATTTCTGCAAATGCTATTATGAAAGGTTATGAAATTTATTATAACTTCATAACAAAACATCAGGCTATAAATTGCTGTCCTTATGAACTTGCTACTGACTTACAACTTAAATCTAATAATAAATGGTTGGAGTTGGTTGAAATGAGTGTTATAAATTAAACCCCTTTTCCTTTAGAACATCATCAAATCTCTCTGGTAAACATAAGACTAATTTGCTGTTCGGCATTCTTTCTTTTATATATTTATTTCCTTCTTGAATAAAGTGATTATCTGATGTAAGTAAAATATCACAATTTAAACTTAAAGCAGTTGTTAAATGAATAGCGTCTGAAGAATTTATATTTGTATCTCTGACGATTTCAAGACATTTAAACCAACTATTCACATCAACAAAATAATATCCTATTTCCATTTTGTGAGGTTTTAATAATCTATTAACAAAACTTTCTTGAATCTCTTTTAAATCAGAATCGGATAAATCTCTTTCTCTTCTATTATTAATAATACTTTTAAGTGGCTCACCCATACCCACTTTTTTATTAAAAAAGAAATGTTCTTGTTTAATATCTAATGCTTCCATAATACAAAAAAAGAAATGTGATATTTCCACTTCTTTTCTTTTGCTCTCTCAATTATACTACATGGCAATCCTTTTCCATTATTTATATCTATTATAAAATTTGTATCAAGATATAGATAAGGAACTTTGCCATTTTCTTTGGAATCATCTACCACCATTTGAGTTTGGCTTTTCTAACACTTTTCTTAGTAGGTTTTCTTCTAACATATTTCTTACCAGAACGAGTATATCCTGTCCTACATCTTTTAACCATTTTGCCCTCTTTTTTATCTTCTTTAATAGAATCCTGATTATTTAAATCTTCTTTTTCTTCTTTATTCCCTTTCAATTTTTCTTTATCCTTATTTTTCATTTTCAGCACCCTCTAACTTAACAATACAAACTGTAGTATCCCGTTATTATTTCCTAACGACACTTTTTTTCGGTTTAGCATTTTCTGAGTTTCCTTATAAAAGCCTGGGATGGTGTTTCAAGTATATCAAAGTTTAAAGATTTATGTGGTTTTAGATCATTGTACCAATACATGAATTCTTCTTTTGTTTCATATGCCTCTCTATTCCTATCATAACACTCAAACCATTTTTCTATCTTGCCATTAGATTGTGGATGTTTTATTTTTGTTAAAGTAGGTTTGATTCCTTTGAATTTTAGATATTCCTTAAATCGAGAATATGCGTCGACAAAGTTACTTGTAAATGTAGAACCATGATCACTTATGCATTGCCTTATCTTTCCATGCTTTAATGCCAATTCCATTCCTAGAATGGAATTGTCGGTTGATTCTTTTTCGCTTTCTATCAAAGCAAGCAGTTTTCTGCTTGCATCATCTTCAACTCCAAATACCCAAGTCCCTTTGAAATAATGCCAATCGATATGTACTGCAGTTAGACTGTGCCTTCTTTCATATCTGATCCAATTCTTCTTTCTTTTATCTTTATAGGTCTTCTTTTTAGCATAGCCCAGAAAGACTAAGATCTGGTGTATTCTATTGTGTCCTATATGCTTCTTGTAGTCTCTATCAATCAATCTTTCAAGAGTGTCAGCAGAAACTCTGTATTTTTTATAAGCTTCTTTAACGGTTATTATTTCCCATTCATCAAATGGTTTCCGAGGACGACCGGCTAGTTTTCCTATGTCTGGGACTTCTCCAGTTTTATCAAATGCCTCCTTTACTTGATAGACTCTTCTTACACTTACTTTAGCCACTTTTCTTGCTTGATAAACTGTCTTACCATCACCAAGTCTTCTAAGTGTTTCTGTCAGCTTAGATCTTGTTAATTTCATAGGTCTTACAATATCAGCCTTATGAAATAATTTCGGGATAGCACAACACACAAATTAACCGTAAGCTTTATATACAAACTTTTATACGAATTCTCATGGGATATGGAAGAAAGATAACTGGAGGAAAATACAAGAAATTTTCTAAAAAGAAAAAATACTCTTTAGCAGGAATAGTAAGAAAAGTAAAATTAGGAAAAACTAAACAAAAAAACTTGAGAGTAATGGGTGGAAATAAAAAGACAGTTCTATTGTCAGCTGAATATGCAAATGTAACAGACCCTAAAACTAAAAAAACTTCTGTATCTAAGATTAAAAATGTCTTGGAAACTCCTGCAAATCGTTTCTTAGCAAGACAAAATATTTTAGTTAAATCTGCAATTATAGAAACAGAGCTTGGAAAAGCCAAAATAACTAACAGACCAAGTCAGGAAGGTAATGTAGAAGCTGTATTAACTGAATAAGAATAATTCTGATTAAGATAAGATTAAATCATCTGAATTAATGTAAGCTTTTTGCAAATATTCTGAAGAATAAACAGGAAAACTTAATTTTAAATCAAGCACTTCTCCACAAACCTCGACTGCAAAATGCTGCACATAATTTTCACCACAAATATGATTACAAACAACAAAAGGATTATCACAAAAGTATTGTTTTTATGAAAAACCCTTCTAACTCTGGGAACAGACCCTAATTCAGATATTTTACAGGCCAAATCATTTGCTTTTTCACAGCAATTACCATTACTATCAAAGTTTTCAAAGATACTTAATATTCTCTCGTTCATGACTAAAAGATGGATAGATAAATAATTTATAAATATTTATATGATGTCTTTTCAAAACCAACCGACATTGTCCGGAGTCGGACAATGTCAACCAACCTGCTGTGTTGCATGATTAGTAATAACTGAAGTGATATTGGCTTATTGTAGCAGGGATAGAATCATATTCTACCTTGAATTTTCTAAAAAGTTTAGTTATTTTATCCTT
>JAUYDD010000237.1 GCA_030704765.1 Nanobdellota archaeon
ATTACAATAATTATAAATAAAATTAAAAGAAAAATAATAGATCCTTTCATAATCTTCCTAGAGGATTATTGTTTTGTAGTGTCCGGAAATTATTTCGTTTTGAGTTAGGTTTTAGTTTAGAGCATTTCTCTAAGCTTGGCATGACTAAGCTTACAAATACAAAGATGAAGTGGATTATCAGGAAAAGCAAAAAAAGATTGCCTATAAAAGATATTGCTGATGCCATGAATATTTCTATTAGGAGAGTTCAGCAAATAATTAAAAGATATAAACTTACTAATGTTATGCCAGCCCTAACTAAATCAAGAAGACCTAAAACACAAATTACCGATGAACAAAAGGATGCTATTAACATAGCTTTTGAAGATACTAAATTATCTGCAAGATTATTATATTATGAATTAAAGAACAGGGGAATCCCTGTTCCAAAAAATAAATTGTATTGTTATATGAAAGAAAAAGGATGGGTAATTCCAAATCCGAGTAAACAAAAGCAGAGAAAAAGATGTAGATATGAAAGGCATCATTCAGGAAGTTTGATTCATGCAGATTGTCATAGGACAAGTGAAGATCATCCTTATTGTATATTATGGTTAGATGATGCATCAAGGAAAGTCTTATCCGGAATAGAATCAAGAAGAGCTATCAATAATGATATATCGATTGAATCCTTAAAGTTAGCAATTAAAGAAGCCAAGAAAGGCAATGTAGTTATCTTTCAAGTAAATACTGACAGAGGACCTGAATTCTGTTCCACTAAAAAAGAATACAATAAAGATTCAAAGTCAAAGTTTGAAAGATTCTTAATTAAAGTAGGAATACAATATGTTCCATCGAGGATAAGAAACCCTCAAACAAATGGTAAGCTTGAAAGATTGTGGCAAGAATATAATCGGCATAGGTGGAAATTCAAATCATTAAAAGAATGGATTAAATGGTATAACAATAGATTACATGGAGCATTAAATATAGAATGGGCAGAAACACCTAACGAAGCTTTTATAAGAAAAAGAAGACCTGAATCTATATTAGGAGAATTTTGGAGATTAATTGAACATGGATGAACAAAATAAATGGTATGAATCAAGAACGCGAAATAATATTAGGACTCAACATCAATAATTCCCAAGACTAAGGCTCTTTGCAATCAGAAGAGCAAGTTTACCATATCAACCTTATTATTTTTTTAAACATCGCAAAGGCACAATAAATTTAAAAACCCCTTTTAACAT
>JAUYDD010000049.1 GCA_030704765.1 Nanobdellota archaeon
GAATAAATTTAGCTGAAATCAAAGAATCCATTACATACAAATTTAGTTATTTACTAAAATTATTTATTAGAAATCCTTTTAGGTATAAACGTGAAATCTTAAAGACAATCAAACAGATCGTAAAAAAAATTGTTAAAAAAAACACCCGAGAAAACAAAAAACCAAAGATAAGAATTGAAGCCTCCCCGCAGTTTGCTGCGGGGAAATGCCATCTTTTTGATTATAATTAGTTCAATCTTTTTTTGAAGAATTTATTATTAAAACACGGTGGTGGAAATTATGAGGTTTTTTTCAGATATTAAAAAGTACCGAGAATATTTCCTTGAAGCAATAAAAACTGAACTAAAACTGGAACTATCCAGAACATATTTAGGATATATTTGGTGGATTCTAGATCCATTAATGTATATGGCTGTTTATGTTTTTCTAGTTCAAATCGTTTTGGGTAGAGGTGGTCCTAATTACCCAATTTTTATTTTTTCAGCGATTCTCCCGTATAGATGGATTTCAAGAAGTTTATTCCAAACATCAGACTGTATTATTAAGAAAAAGAATATTATCAATCAAGTATATATACCTAAGTTTTTATTACCACTTATTAAAGTTGTAATAAATACTGTGTATTTTATTTTTAGCCTTTTTATTTTGTTCTTCATTACGTTGTTTTATAAAGACATAAAATTATCAATGTTCACCCTTCATCTTATTCCGATAATCATTGTGAATTTCATCTTTCTCTATAGCATTGGAGTATGGTTAGCACATATCGGTTGTTTTTTCTATGATATTGAGAAAGTACTTAATTTTCTTTTGCGGTTTTTATTCTACGCATCCCCCATTCTGTTTTCAATAGAAGATTTGCCGCACAGTCTAGGAGTGATAATGTGGTTTAATCCATTTACACCAATTATTCAAAGTTATAGAAATGTAATTTTATTTAATTTGCTTCCATTCTATAAGCACTTGGGTGTAATTTTTGTGGGGAGTATTATTATGCTCTATTTTGGAATTAGAACGCTTTATCATTATGATGGAGTTTATACAAAAACCTTTTAATATGGAAAATTTTTCAATAGTTGCTACTAATCTAAGTCTCAAATATAAGATAATATCCAGTATTAGCTTAAAAAAACAAGTATTTTTGATCGGTGATAAATTTAATAAATCTACACCAAACCAGAACAAGAAATCCAGAATTCTGGAAATCGAGGCTTTGAAGAATGTATCCTTTAATGTTAAAACAGGCGAAGTTATTGGAATAATTGGACTTAATGGTTCAGGAAAAACGACCTTATTAAAAACGTTGGCAGGTATTTTCCGCCCGGATAGTGGTGAAGTTAAATTATCATCAAATTCAGTGTCATTACTTACCCTCGGAGCAGGATTTGAACTGGATTTATCCGGCTATGAGAATATTTTCTTAAGCGGATTATTACTTGGATTTAGTAAAAAACAATTAAAAGAAATAACCAGGGAGATTATAGATTTCTCTGGATTAGGTGATTTTATCTATAACCCCGTAGGGTCATATTCATCAGGTATGCGTTCTAGGTTAGCCTTTTCAATATCTTCTTGTATAGAACCTGATATTTTGTTAATTGATGAAGTGTTAGGTGTTGGTGATGAGGGATTTAAAGAGAAAAGTAGTAAAAGGATTAAAGAATTCTTCTATTCAAATAAGACTGTTGTTTTTGCTACACATAACCTAATGCAAGCTATTGAAATATGTAATTCAGTTCTCTGGCTCGAAAAAGGCCAGGTAGTAATGCATGATTCACCAAAAAAAACAGTTAACAAATATAGAGAATTTATCAGGAAAATGGAATAAAGAAATTATTAACCAATCTTTTTATAGCCAAGAATTCAGGGATTGTTATGGTTAAAGATAAATATTATTATGAACAGGACCAGATCTATGATGTGTATTATGGAAACAAAAGGGGCAATTGGAGCCAAGAAATTGCCAGAAGAAGAATTGATTTCATTGTTGATAATTGTTTAGGCCCCAGTGTATTAGATGTTGGTTGTAGCCAGGGGGTTTCTTCAATTTTGTTAGGAAAAAAAGGTTTAGAAGTAATTGGGTTAGATAAAAGCAAATTAGTAATAAACAAGGCAAATGACTTCCTCAAAAATGAACCTAAATATATTCAAAATAGAGTGAAGTTTATAAATTTAGATTTCAATGAATATAAACCAAATAAGAAATTTAACACAATAATACTAGGTGAGCTTATTGAGCATATTGATGACCCTGAGAAATTAATCATTAATACAAAAAATATAATTCAGGAAAATGGAAGAGTAATAATTACAACACCTTTTGGTTACTTGCCGCACCCAGGTCATAAACAAATCTTTACATTAAGTTCGTTTGTTAAGCTAATAGATAAATACTATACCCCAGAACAATTATTTATAAGAGACAACTATATATATTTTATTGGGGTAAATAAATTTGAAATAAAAAGGATTAATTGGAAAGATTTTGGGTTAAATAAATTAATGTGCTTGAATGAAGAAGGTTTGATTGAAAGTCAAAAATATTTATATAAGCATATTGATAAAAATAAAAAAAATTACCAAAAATCCGAAAAAGAACTTACTAAAATACAAACCGAATTAGAGAGTAGTAAAAAGGAATCCGAAAAAGAACTTACTAAAATACAAACCGAATTAGAGAGTAGTAAAAAGGAATCCGAAAAAATACAATATGAGTTACGAGGAATAAGAATAAATTTAGCTGAAATCAAAGAATCCATTACATACAAATTTAGTTATTTACTAAAATTATTTATTAGAAATCCTTTTAGGTATAAACGTGAAATCTTAAAGACAATCAAACAGATCGTAAAAAAAATTGTTAAAAAAA
>JAUYDD010000185.1 GCA_030704765.1 Nanobdellota archaeon
CATAATAAACCAATAAAACAAGACTATTTAGGATTTACTATTGAACCTACTTATACTCTCTACTTTAGAACCACGATTATTTTTTGTCCAATTCTATCGAAAGAAGAGGAAGTTTTCTAAAGTCAGAATGGGATATCTGACGGCAAAGAAAAAAGCTTGTAAAAACTATAATCTTCCTCTTCTTTTTTATAAATCAATTTGCTACTAATTTTTATGCTCTTCCTCTTCTCCCTTTATAATCTTAAGCATTACTTAATCAATTCTATGATTCTTAAAACAACTCCTAAGAGTGTTGCAATAACTACAATCCAGCCTGCAATCATTGCAAGAGTAGCCCCTCCAAGCCATACTGGAAGTGACAAAGTTCCTCCAATCATTGAAAAACCAATTGATAAAGCAACAATTACTCCTGTCAACCATACTAGAAAGCTAATAAGTTTGGACATTGAATTTTTCCCCATTTTTTTACCTCCTTTTTAAATTCTTAAAAATAAAAAAGCTTATCTCTTTTTGCCAGAGTAATTTCTTATTAGTTTGCCAATACCAATAACTAGGACGCCTATTGCAATTAGCCAGCCGTTATATTTGGTTATTACAGTTAAATCTACTAGAGTTTGTTGCTCTAAAATTAACAATAGTCCGATTATTGTAACGACTATTGCAGTTAATTTTGCCATATTTACCTCCTTTTTAAATGTTTAATGAAATTTTTAATTTTAAATATACCCATACCTGCTCCCCCTTTAATTTTAAGTCCTATTTTTCTAAAGGATTTTTTGACTCCAAAAGCCGTCTTAAATTTTTTTCTTAACTTAACGCTTCTCTTAGTAACCTTCTTTGGTTTTATTTTAGCTTCTTTTTTAATTTTTATTGGTTTAACATCCCTAATTATCGTCCTCGTGATTACTTTGGGTTTAGCTTCCTTAATTATTGTTTTTGTGATTACTTTTGGGGGTCTTTGCTCAAGTTTTTTAATTTCTTCCTTAAGTTTTTCTGTATACAATTTTTGCTTTTCTGCTTCTTCTTGAAGAGTTTGGATTTCAAATTTTTCTTTAGGCGAAGCGACTGTGTTCGGCGAGCCTTTAGATTTTTCTTTAGAAACTTTTGGTTTCTTTTTTTCCTTAGAAGAAGGATAAGATAAAAATTCAACTTTTCCTGTTACAATTTTAATTGATCCTTGCTCCTCTAAATTCTTTAGAATTCCTAATAATTTATCCCTTTCTATCTCCAAAACATGAGCAAGTTTAAAAGTATTTGTTGCTCCGTTTTTCTGCAGATATTCAAGAATACTATCTTTAGAGTTTTCGTTCACCATTTTTAGTTATATAAATCCCCTTATCCCCAAAAAGCCTTTATATAGCCTGCAAAAGGTCCTTTAGCATAACTTTCAAAATCTTTTCTTTTTCCTTCTATTTCTGAGACAAAGAGCCCTACATCTCCTTTCATGCGAGATATTGATACTTGATTTTCTTTTTTCTGGTTTAAAATCTCCTTATTGAATTCTCTTACTTTCCCTTTCATTTTGTTTATTCCCTGATTACGCATTTCCGTAGCTGCTTCTTTTAAATCTTTACCATATCCATCCCAGCTATTTTTTAGAGTTTTAATTTCTCCACACAAATGTTTGACTGCTGTTGCTTGTTTCTTAGCATATTCTTGCATTTCCCCTTCTTTAGCTCTACAATCACTTTTCAGACTTTTAACCGTATCATCAAACTTTTTTCCATATTTTTGCATTTTTACTTCTTCAGCTCTAATCTCATTTTGAAATTCTTTTACTGACTTTTTTTCTGCCATTTTTTTGATTACGATTTATTTAACCTCCTTACAATATTCTTATTGTTTTGTCTTTCCAAATGCCAAAGGTCTTTCCCTTTCGTCTTTTCAAATCTTTAAAAAATAAAAAATAAAAAATTTATTTAAGCTGCAGGTACTGCAATAGATGCTTGCTCTATTTTAGTGATCTCTTCCGCATAGTGTAAGAATGTATCAACACTTGCTATTACAACTCTAGCTTCAATTGTTAATATTTCAATGCCAACTAAACTTATTCTTGCCCATACATCAATCACCATTCCTTTATCTAGTATCCTGTCTAATACTTCTGCAAGACCACTAGCATCTGGTGTTCTACTAACCATTTTTATTTACCTCCTTTTTCTTTATTTAATTTCATATTATAACACACCAAACGCCATATAAGGACTTTTTTTGTCGAGGAGCTTAATCAAATAGAAAATATCTTTTGTTTTTCCTTTAGTTTTAGAATTCGGTTTTAAAGGAAAAACGTTTTTTGTTTTATCTAATATAATATACTTGCAATTTTTTTAAGTTCATTAACTCCATAAATTTCTGTTTTGAAAAGAGGCAGTTCTTTTATTTCAAATCCTTTAAATTTCTCTCTTATTATTTCAAGGTTCTTTTGTTGTATAGCTCGTCTGGATTTTAAAAATTCATCTTCTCTTTTAGGCAAGATTTGATTAACAACAATATTTTTTGCTTGAAAACCATAACTAGAAAGTTTTGCTACTAGCCGCTCAGTTTCTGCTATACACATTTTTTCTGGAATCATTACAATACATAACGATGTACGCTTCGGATTTGTAAGTGTTTGATAAATCTTCAACATTCTATCTCTCTCTTCATGCTCTAGTTTGTATGAGGGAATATCTATCCTGCTATGTTTTTTAACAATTTGTATTGTACCAAGAACCTGTCTCATTACACAATACAATTTTTTTAACCACTCATCCATATATTTAGGGATTGAAAGAAAACGAAGAGCATGTCCACTTGGAGCTGTATCAAATATTATCCTATCATATTTTCCACTCTCTATAAATTCAACTAACATATCATAAGCCATTACCTCATCTATACCTGGCAGTGTCTCTAAAAGATCTATATCATGTAATCCTGCTTGTCTCATAAAATAATGAATTCGTTTTGTTAATGAGCTTTCTCTTTTTAAAGCCTTTTTAGCATCAAGTTCCATGGCAAAAAGATTATTTAATATCTCAGTTGGTTCAGAATCTAAATTTTTCTCAAAACTATCAGAAAGAGAGTGAGCAGGATCAATTGATACTATAAGAGTACGTTCACCCATACTAGCATAATGAATTGCACTTGCAGCCGCAAGACTTGTCTTGCCAACTCCTCCTTTTCCAGCAAATAATTGAAAAAAACTTTTTCCCATCTTCAAAAAAAGCTAGCAAGATGTTGAAAACCCTGCAATAATTGCTGTTTTTTATTTTTAAGTTCCTCTTCTCCCTTTTGAGAAAGAGTATATATTTTTTCCCTGCCTTTTCCATTACTCGCTATAATTTTTCCCAGCTCTTCTAAAGAATAAAGAACAGGATATAATGTTCCCTGGGAAAGAATACAATGGAAATGATTAGCTATATTTTTGAGTATATTATATCCTGACTGACTATCCTTTTCAAGAAAAACAAGACAGAGTATTTCTAAATTATCTTTTACTAACTTTTCTAAGATTTCTGGCGGAAGTGTATGTTTTTGCGGAAATATAGTTTCTTGATATGGTGAGATTCCTGGAAAAGATAATAGAGAATCATTTTTTTGAAATAAATAAATTCTTTTGTGCGAGGATACAAGTTCATTCACAAAATCAGTATCTAATCTATCTGGTATGAAAGAATTAATGATTAATAGCGGATATTTTTTCTGGATAGTTTTATATTTTCTTTTCCATCCAGGTGGCGAAACTCCTCGCCCCTTTTTTAAAATATTTCTTAAAAAAGCAAGAAAAATCTCTTTAGGGATGTTATCATATTCTTTCATCCAACTTCCCCAATCAAGAATTAATAAAAGCGATTTACTTTTTTCTTCTACTTCTTTATAACATTTATTCAATTCCTTTTGAATCTGATGCAAAATTGATTCATCTAAAAGATTAAAAGAGAACTCTTTAATTCTGGAATCAGGCGCAAAACAATTATTTTTTCGGCAAACATGAAAAATAATAGAGTTATCTTGAGGAAATTGCTGAATGAATTTATCATAACAAGATTGGATGGTTTTTGTGTCTTCTTGATAAAACAAAAGAAAGCTGTCTCCAAATTTGAAATTGTCAAATAAAATCTTTCCATTTAAATTGTAAGATATAGTGCCTTTCATATTTTCCCTCTTTTATAAAATAGAGTAATTTATACCTTATAAATCTTGGGGGATAGTTGTTGGATTCGTGTTGGATTTATTTTTAATGATTAATGGTTCATTGTGTATAT
>JAUYDD010000028.1 GCA_030704765.1 Nanobdellota archaeon
ATGAGGTAGTTTACCTGCATTCAATTTCCGAGCACAAGAAAATTGTTTTATGCAATTTTCTGTGCAGAAAATTCTTCTGAAAGAATTTTCATGCATCCTAAAAACAAGGGCCTATCACAAACCCACACCTTTAGGTGTGGGTGGCCCATTGTTTTTTTGATGTAATTATTAGAAGTCACAGTAATTTAACTTGTTTGAAAATGTTTAACTACTCAATTAAATCAAAAATCTTCTTTAACTTTTAATAAATATAGTAAGCGCAGAATAAACTAGAATATAGAAAAAATATATTCAATATTGAAAATAAATATAAAGAAATATTCTTATTTTCTATTATGATATTAGGATATTTCAAGGATTACATTGATCATGAGAGATTTAGAAAAGCTGTAAAAAGAGTTGCAGAAACCAGGGGTCTAGAATTAAGAGTAGAAACTCTCAATCCTGGAATAACTAAAATAGATTTATTAGAACAAGGAAATAAAAAATACAGAATAGGACAAAAAGAAGAATCAGAACATGTTTATGGAAAAGGTGGATATAGAATTAAAAGTTCGGTTTTATATAGCGTTGTAGATAACTCACAATTAATAGAATCTCGTCAACATACAGAATGGGATACTCCTAGTGACGAATCAGAAGGAGAACAAGAAACAAAAAATAAAAAATTCACTGCACTGTATTCAGCAGATGATGATTTTGCTAAAGCTCTTTTTGAAGAATTAAAGAGAAAATTTAAAGGACCGACTGAAAAAGATTATGCTGGCATTAAACCGCAAATAGTCCTAACTTGATTTATTTTTTGTTTGAGAATTATGGCGTTTTTGGACCCATCAAACTTCCTAAACCTGCTTATACAATGATTTTAAAGTTTAAATGAGCAAGTTGATAAAAAAGTTAGTCTGGATTTCCACCAATCACCTAATTTTAAATTATTTCACAATAGGATCTATATTTTGGCCAAAAGATTCTGAGATATGTCCGCAATATTCTAGAACAGATTCTTTAAACCATTGTGGATTTACTCTTTGTATATTTCCAATTATATAATAGCCTAGAACTATCATTGCTCCAAAACCTGCATTAAGAGGTATAGGAAAATCCTGTTTTCTATAACCTCTATCATGCCTCATTAATTTAAACAAATCCGGATTCTTTTCACCAAGATTTATGAATAATTCCTCATCTGAGCGAACAACATTTTTAGCATGCCTAGTTTGTCCAAAAGTAAATGCCCTTCCTTTAATAGGTTTTCCTCCAAATATCTCATCAAATTTTGTTAAGTAAATCTCTCTTACAATATCAAATTCTGCAGGCACAATAAAATCAAAAAAATTTCCTGAAAAATCGCCTACTCCATCCTGAAGGATGGAGTTTGATCGGCGATTTTTCTGATTTGGAAATTTTTAGGATGCTCGGAAATTGAATGCAGGTAAACTACCTCATCTTAAAAGATGAGGTTTTCAATTTCCGACATAAAAAGCATTGTATTTGTTTAAATCAGAAGGAAGATTGGGCTTCGCCTTATTATTAATAAAATCTAAAATCTCCCTAGGATTCTCTCCTGTTTTCCCTAGCACCATAGCAAGATATGTAGAAGTATTGTAAGTATAAAGTTCAATCCTTTTTGGAAAGGGTATAACAGAACTAACAAAAGGCCTAGCTTCTGCATTTTTATTACATGTTATAAGTCTGATTTCTTTGTCAATTTTGAGCTCTTTTAATCTCTAGGCTATTTTAACTGCATCTTTTCCACCTGTTGCTGAAACAATGGCTATTCCATCAATAGTTTTTATTTTAGATATTTTATCTTCATAAGTTGATTCATCAGCAAAAACAGCGTCATAATCTTGATATAATATTCTTCCTGTAGCAAGAGCATTTCCACTTCCCACAACAAGAGGCCTTTTAAAATTTCCTAGTTCAAGTTCAGGAAATTTTCCTGCTTCTAACTCCCTGGCTAAAAACTCTAGCCCCCCAACAACACACTCATCCAAATATTCAAAATGTCTATCAAATTCTTGCTGATCCATTTTTTTCTCAGCAAATAAAGGTTATTAAAGATTCATATTCATAGAATATACTCAATATAGAAGATATATTTATTTAAGTTTTTAATCTAAAGATTATTAGAAGATGACAATAGTTATATGTATCTAAATTAAGTTTTTTCAAAACTCCATTTCAATTCGAAGTTCCATTAAGCAGAAAATAAATTTCGAAATCTGCATGAAATGCTGTCTAATGCTCTTAGCATCATCATTTTTTGCGTCTTTCCATTTGAAATGATCATTATAAATTTTAAAATCATTTTGTCCAAATTTTATAGCTATTTCTCTATCGAATTTATAATAAAGACGGTAATACATTTCAAAATGTTCTTTAATAGTTTCTGCAAAAGGCAATACTTCATCAACTTTTTTCTTTGATTTAGCAAGATGAGTCCCTAAGTACTTGAATTCATCTCCAAGAAGCTCAAGTAAAAATAAAGTAGAAAACATTATTGGTTTATTTTTATTAAAACTTGAATCTTTTATTTTATTGTTTATTCTGAGGCAATAATCTATAAATCTATCTACATTTATATCCATTGCATGAATAGTCTTGCAAATACTTATGTCTCCTATCCTGTTATTTTTAATAAAACTAATTATTTTATCAAATAAATCCAATATCAAAAGAAAAACTCTTCTTAAAGAATTATCAAATTCTTTAGAAGATACCTCTCCCATTTCTCTTATAATACAATAATCCTCTCTATTGTCTATTATTTCCATTCCAATAAACCTGTTTACAAATTCAGTAAGCATTTCTAGTATAGGTTGTTTTTTTGTAAGATTCTCTCCAAGTCTAGAATAACCAAAATGAGTAGCATAGTAATTATAAACTCCTTCATAATCTTTTATTGAAGAATCATATTTTATTTTAATCTCATCATAACCTTCCCTATATGCACCTTGAAAAAATCTCCAAAGCATTGGAACAGAAAATCCAGTTATATCAATGACAGTGCTTTTAAAGCTATTATGCTGTTTTCCATTAATAACAAGGGAACCAGAATCTTCTATTAAGTCAACTTCATCTCCAGCCTTCAAGTTTAGTTTTTTAGACCACTCTGAAGGTAAAGTTATAGTCAGTGTATTATGCCCTTGCTTGATGATTTTTCTTTTCATAGTAATTCGTGCATTTATATATAATTATTAAAATTCAATATATTTAAAACTTTCTCAATATATACCCTAGTGAAGATATAGTATGATATATTGAAATGTATGGCATAGTGTGAAATATTTTCACAATTGATAATGACTATAAATTAATCTTTATTAGAGTTATTATGACAGCCACAATAACTGCTGATCGGCTTGAAGCTTATTTAAATGAAGAAAATTTTTCTAAAAAAACATGGATGGGGGATTTTTTAGGAGATTTACCTAAGGACCCAAGAATAGATAATGGATTATTGGAAACTCTTGTAGATATAGCTAGTAAGGCATATTATACCACTATGGAAGATTCTGGTTTTCAAGATGATGGCATCTCATTATCCTCTCTAAATCAGCATAGAGAAAGAATTGGAAATGATGTGATTGATGATGTTTTAAATCAATTTCAACATTCTTCACCTGGAAGTATTTTTATTCCATATTATATAATAAAGTATATTGGAAAATATAAACAAGAAGGAATGATTCCATTTCTACAAGATTTAATGGACAAATGTTGTAGATATTCTTCATCACTAGCTTGTGATGCGAGAGATGCCTTAAAAGAAATGGATACAGAACATTCAAGAAAGGTTCTTGCTGAAAGAGGGGAATGTAATTGTAGGAATCAAAAAAGCAGATAAGAGAAATTTAAAAAATTCTATTTTTCAAGCGCAAGAATTGCTTTTATAAAATTTGAGATTTTTTATTTTTGTAGTGTTCTTTCAATATATTCCATATTCTATCTATGCCTGTATATCAAGAAATAGGCTTCTTATTCTCCAATATTCACAGCGAGAAAAATATGGACAATCAATAAAATCTAACAAGAATTTTATTTATCATCAAAAAAATTTCCTGAAATCAAAAAAATCTTTCATAAGATTTTTTGGAACATTCAAAATCTATAGAAGATTTTGAAGTAATCGCCTACTCCATCCTGAAGGATGGAGTTTGATCGGCGATTTTTCTGATTCGGAAATTT
>JAUYDD010000102.1 GCA_030704765.1 Nanobdellota archaeon
TCTAATTTTCTTCTTATTATTTAATTAAATTTTTTCTCGTTTAAATATTTATTGTTTATTAAATATCTATTGATTTTATGTAAGTATAAAGCTCCTCTATAATTAATTTTTCAAGAAATTCAGTATTTCATTATAAGGATATTTACCTTGATGTTTCCATGTTTGCCTGTGAGTTTGAATAATTGCATATTGTTTTGCACCTTCTCTTGTCTTGTGTCCTCCAAGCATTTTTCTCCATCCAATTGAACCTCTAATCTTTTGTTCACAAAGATTATTATCCAAACTTATTCCTTCTATTTCAATTGCAGTAAGCCAATGCCCCCTATAAGCAATTAGCCAATTATCCACAATACTTTGTGCTTCTTTGCACCAATATTTATAGTTTATTATTTCATTTAATTTCTTCTCAAATTCAATCTTCTTTTTTTGCCTTATATCTGGAGGAGGATTTTCTTTTAGAAAATCCGCCATTTCTCTATGCAAACTTTTAAGCTGTTCATACAGCTTAACAATATTTTTCTTAGGATTTTTTTGAGCTTCAAATTTCACTTTTCTCATTAGATGCACCCAGCATTTTTGATACCATTTTGCAAAATGATCATAAACCTTAAAGCAGTCGCTAATAATTCCTCCATGATAATCTTCTCCAAAAATATTAATTAATATTCTTCTTGCTCTGGAATTTTGTATTGTTATAAATACAAAATTCGTTGTGACTATCATCCACAAATACCATTGCATCCCATTAACAGGCCAAGAAGTTTCATCACAATTGGCATAAGATTCGTTTTTAATTTCACTTTCCATTTTATCATAAGAAGGTTCAAGCTTTTCTGCAATTCCAGCAATACAGTCATTAATCGCTGGAGGGCTAAAACTTATTTTGCCATTAGTAACATTATCAAAGAATTTAGAAATATTTGCATAGGAGCCTGAAAAATTAAATTTTAATTCAGTAAATAATGTTTGAAGATTGTAACCAATCATTCCTCTTTGAGGAATGTCTGGATGAGTTCCTACGCAGAACTCACCACAATTGCAAGGATAAAATTCTTCTTCAACTTCAATAACTATTGCTTTAATTATAGCATCATAAACATATCTTATTCGCGTATCAATATCTCTTCTGCAAATTATTTTTCCGCATCTTGGGCATCTTTTTTCAAGTCTTGCTTTTATTTTTCTATCTACACTTTCTGGAGCTTCTTTATTTCCTCCATTAGAACCTTCTGGCTTTCCACGGGGTTTTGGCTCTTTTTCAGATTGTTCTTTAGAAGGATATTTGAAAGGCAGTTTTGAAGAAGGAGTATTTTCATTCAAGAATTGCTTGAGCAATGCTTGAGTTTTCTTTAACTCATTTAGAAGTTCATAATATTTTTCTTGCCATTCTGAACGCAGCCTTTTCTCTTGTTCAAGCTCTTCTTTTAATCTTTTTATTTCTTCAAATACATCACTCATCTTCCAAAATTACAACATACACCTCTTTTCCAAGATAAATTTTAGGGCAATCAATCTTTGCCCCTGTGCCATATGAATTTACAATTTTCTTAAAGAAACCTGCAATGTTTTTAATCTTTAACTCTTTCTGTGGGTTTATAGGTATTTTCTTCATACATATCTAATATGTATTAAGTATATAAGCTTTTTGGTTTATCGTCTATGCTTTATACTTACGAATTAATAATCCCAAAGAGAATCAAGACTTCAAGATTGCCGCCACTCCATCGTAGCCAGAGAAGCTTATAAACATAAGAATAAATAAGGAAATATAAATAAACATAAGCAACTAAACGGACATCAAAAAATTTCAATCTGTC
>JAUYDD010000122.1 GCA_030704765.1 Nanobdellota archaeon
AAATCGCCTGCTGGCGAGTGTGGTTTGATTGGCCCTTGTTTTTAGGATGCATGAAAATTCTTTCAGAAGAATTTTCTGCACAGAAAATTGCATAAAACAATTTTCTTGTGCTCAGAAATTAAAACAAACTGACATCCACATGTCAAGAACCATGGAATAAATTCCATGGCGTGTTTGGTTCTTGAGCACGTCAGAAATTTCTTAATAAATTTCTGAGCGTACCAAAAAACTTCTAAAAGTTTTTTAGTATGCTCCAAAATGCCTTCTCTTTCTATCCATTAAAATAGATAGAGTATGAGAAGAGCATTTTGGACATCTTAAAAGATGTGGTTTAATTTCTGACATTAATAATCCCTTTCAAAATTAAAATCTTAACTATTTTCATATCCAATTATCATAACAATCAAATCCTTTTTTCAATTCACTCTGCATCCCCATGGACCGCATTTGCTTCCAGGATTAGAAATAAGAGTTTTTATAAGTATGTTTGAAGCTCTAGATTTTGCTTGCACTAATTGTCCTTGTAGATTAGACACTCTTGTTCCTTCCCAGATTCTTGAGCTTACAGCTACTCTATTGCCATTGCTAGTAAGTGCATAATTTCCTGTTTCATCAGTCTTTATTCTCATTTCATTATTATAAGGAGTGCCTGTATTAGGGTTGTTTACTTTTGATATATAACCTTGAGTATAACCTCTTGCTTTATCAATTTCCTTATATCTTTCTGCTGTGATACCTGGTTTTAAGTCATTCATATTGACAATAGAATCAGCACTAAAACCAGCTTTTTGAGAATTACCCGAGACATAAGTCTCACCTTTCTTAATTGCTATGCCCAAATTTCCAGATAAACCATTCCTAAAATAAAGATATTCACCTATGTCAATATTATATTTTTTAGTGTCATATGGAGAAATCTTGCCATAACCTTCCATTTTTATATAATCTATATTTTTTTCAGATACAAAACCAATATACCTGTCAGATTTCATCTCTATGCCTACTTTATTGTTTTGCGTCAATATATGTATGTAAGGGACTTCTTTATCAAATTCAACTGGATTAATTTGAAAAACTGGATTGTGGAATATTTTTATTCCTTTAGTCCTGGAAGTGTATATCTCTCCAATTATTTTATTGCTGTCAGTTATTGAAACAATAGAATTTTTAGCTTCAGGCACAAACATATGGTTTGAAGGTGAGTCTCCTGCTAATATCAATTTTATCTGCGCTTCTTCATCTTTTCCATCCTCTGGCCTGTAAGAAGTTATAGAATTATCTTTAGAATAAAACTGCCTGTAAAAATTATCACCTACTTTAAGATTAGCTTGCCCAGATAAAGATACATCTATCTCCTTGAATTCTCCTGTATTGCCAGTTGAAGCTCTATCAGATATTCTTATTTCACCTTTAGTTCCATATAATAGATTGATTCTTGGAACAGCCCCTGTATCAGTTATATCTTTTACAAATAATTCTCCAGATTTAGTGATTGTTCCTTTTCCATTAAAAACTATTGTCCTTTCATCTTCTTTTTTTCCAGATTTCTGGCTATCAGTCTTTAACACTAGCTGGTTATCCTTGAATTCAAACTCACTAATCCAATAAGCAAGTTCATCAAAATCAAGATATGCTCCATTCTTATTTTTCAGCTTGTTGCCATCCCATACAAGACTAGAGAGTTCAAGGCCTTTTATTCTTTCAGGATTTATCTTATATCCTTTTTCCTCAAACACTAGCCTAATAAATGTCTTTTTTTCATCTGCAGATAAGCTTTGCCATGCTTTGTTTTGCGCATTTTCAATTGTTGGCATGGTTTTATCAGCTGTAATAAATCCCCCCCATAAACTCAAGTCTGTTTTTGCAATATTTGTTCCTTCTTTTTTCAAAGTCTCGACTTTTTTCATATAATTAACTAAAGAATCAAAGTTAAATTTGTCTAGTGTTGCTCGAGGCAACACTTCTTCTGCAGGAGCAGGAGTTATTTCAGCAGCATTGCACATAGTTACAAGAACTATAATTATCGAGAAAATCAAAAAAATAAAAACAATCCTGTTTTTCATCTTATCCCCTTAGATTTCAGGATATTTATTCAAAAATTCAAGAGCAATTGGATAAGATTCTGTATTGTTCTGGGATATCACTGTTAAAGTTGTTGCATTGTCTCCAAAATCAAGCATGTCTACATATAAGTTCCTTTCCATAGCCATATCAGCGACACAAGAAATGCACATCATCTCAGGATCTTCTTTATGCGAATCAGTAATGAACCTTGCGATTTCCAACATTTCAAAAAGTTTAGAATTTAAACTAACAGGCATTTCTTCTAGCTCAAGCTTAGCACTCTTGCTTTCTTTTTTTATTGATATTGGAATGTCTATCTTGAAATCCACTCTTCCATTTGATATTGAAGATTTTGTCTTTGACTTTGTTGCATCATAACTAACATCAAAACCTTGTTTATCAATGGATTCTAAACAATATTCAATATTATCATCAACAAATGCTCCCAGCTCATTCTCAATGACTATTGTTGCAGGCATAAGAAAACTTCCTTCTTTATAATAATAAGGTATGAATGCCCAACCCAGGTCAAAGGATTCTTTAGGTGCATTATAATAACCTCCTTGAATGCCGATTGTGTCCAATGCATCCATAGAAAGGGATTTAGTGCAATCCTCAATAGAACCTAAAAGATCTTCATACTGCGGTTTTGTGCTAGGATCATTGAATACATTTGTATTGGACTTATTATTAGCCATGAAAAACGCAATTCCACCAGCAGCAACAATGACTATGGCTAATATAATAAATACAGAAATCTGCCCTGTTTTTCTTTTACCTCTTTTCATAGATTCTAAAATTGAGAATACTATTTAAATATTTCTATAAAAAGTATGTGTTATCCCATTAATATTTCTTAACGACATATTAATTGGTTTTTTCATTTTCTACTTTTTCTTATAAATACCTGTGAAGGTGTTTCAAGTTCCTCAAAATTTAAAGCTCTATGAAGTCTAACATCATTATACCAATAAATAAAATCTTCTTTTGAAGAACCAACACTTACATATCCTTCTCTTAAAAATTCAATTCCTAAAATTACAATCCTATCACTTGCAAATCTTATTGTGCTTTTTTCAGCATCTTCTCCAATTTTTCTTTTAAAAACAAATTCACCATATCTAACTCCCATTCCATCACCTTTTATCTCAATAGAATTTTCACCTATTATTATCTCACCTTTATTATCTCCTAATAAAGTTAAAAATTCAGTTCCAAGAGGATTTTCTGGATTAATTATAGGAATCATTGCCATTCTCATAGGACTTTTTTCAGATAGTTTTGAAAATAATTTTAAATTTCCTTTTTCATCTGTGCTTCCTGGCCCTAAGACAATGCTTCCTCCAGTTTTGAAATATAGAACAAAGTTATTTCCATCATATTTTACTTTATCAACTCCATTTGGAACTCTAGCTAAATCTAAATAGACTTTTCCATCACCAACAATTACACTTCCTGTATGTTCTGAAGTTGAAAATTTTAATCTAGAATTGCCAAAACCAACTAATTGCTCTAATCTTACAACATCTTTTCCTGATTCCCATAAATTATATTTTTTACTAATCAATCCTCTTACTTCACTAAGTTTTTTTTCTTTTTCTTCAGGACTTTGCTTATTTATATCAGGAAATCTTTTAAGAGCTATATTATTAATAATCTCTGTTATTTTACCAACTACATATTTCTCAAGTATACCTGGTTGAGAAGTTTTATAATCATATATGTTTTCTTTAATCCTATCAAAAATATATTCTCTCTGGCTTGGTGTTGCAGAACTTATTGCATTATTTATATCTTCGACTTTAGAATTGTCAGTTAAATCTTTTTCAAGCTCTACAAAATTCTCTTTACTACTAAACCAAGTCTGAGGTTTTTTACTGTCATAATCATTTGTTGTTTGTTGGCTTTCTTGAGAAACTACTAAAGAAACCAGTAACAAAATCACAAATATTCCTATAAATATTTTACACTCTTTTTTCATTTTACTTATAAATAAACAAACTATATAAATATTACTTGTAAATTTGTTAAATTAAAAATCTAATGAAATATTAGTAATCATAATATTATAAAAAACTGTTATTTCAAGCCTTAAAAACCCTATTTTATAACTACTGTATAGTTACAAAAACAAAAGATTTATATACTAGCGATACTTAAATAAACCATGGCAAAAAGTCAATTAAGCAGAAGAAAATTTTTAGGTTTAGCAGGAATAGTTGCAGGAGCATTAGCTCTTCCAAGAGTTCTTGGTGGATGCACAAAAGATTCTATTTCTCAAAATGCATCTCAAACAAGAACAAAAATAAGCGAGTACAAACGTGAAGATTATGTTTTTTCATTAGAAGAATGGAAAGAAGCTGAAAAAACTTCAGATTACTCAAGAATAAAAAGAAAAATAGATTTAATTTATGAAAATCCAGACATTGCTTATGGTCTATTGGATAATACAGAAAAAGAATATGTTGACGATTCTGATAATCAAATCCCAGGCTCAGGCCTAGCATACGTTCTAAGTAATCAGGTAAAAGATGCTTTAAATAAAAGGTTTAAAATAAACATTGACTTAGATAATCCGAGTTTAGCTGATAAAATTGTGTTTTATCTTTGCTTTGATAGAGATATGAAATTAGCTGAAGAAAAAAATAGAAATGAAAAACCTAAAATGGATTTAAAAAAACTAATTCATCTTTTTCAATAAACTATTCGCAATTAGGAATCTGTGAATCAGGTATTGTTGGTTTTCCAAGTTTTTCACACCATAATATTCTTAGATTATTTCTAGGCCATTCATCTCCTTTTTTAGTAACTGCAAAACCTGCATATAAAAACCTTCTTAAATATTCTTGTTCATTTTTATTCTTAACTTCAAATTTATATTCTTTACCAGATGGAGTAGTAATAATAACTTCTGGAATTTTAGTAAACCTGTAACTTCCATCAGGATTTTTAACCTGAGGAAAGCTTACAAATCTAACAAGAGTGTCTTTTGGAAATTCAGAAATTCCTTTTTCAGTTAACTTCGCATCTAAGATATTTTTAATTTGTTCTAAATCCTCTTGAGTAACATAACCTTTTTTTACTGCATTTTGCATCACAGGATCTTTTGGTAATTCATCAAGGAAATCTTGCTTTGTAATAGGCCCTCCACCCTTTATAGATGGTTTTTCTGGTAACAGAATTCTAGTTCTACTTTCAATCTGAATTTGGGAAAAAACCTCTAAAAGCTTTTCCCTAGCTTGCAAAGGGTCTTTTATATTTCTTATTTCATTAATTTTATCCTTATATTCTTTTGGTATTCTTATTTCGTTCTTAGCAATCTTATAAACATAGCTTGTTTGAACAAGAATTCCAGCCACTATATAAGGAGGCCTATCAAATACATATCCTTTTCCATTGCCTTCGTTTGGTTTAGCTTGCCTAATTTCAAAATCCAAATCCTCATTATTAAGATTGTAAACCCTAGAAACACTGTATGCATTTTCATAAACAGGAAGATTAATCCCTTCATCATTATAAGCAGTTTTTACAACCTGGCCATTTCTCCTGTTTTTTGCTTCTGTTTCTAAAATAGAAAGCCCTCCTTGCCCTTTTAAATCTTCATCATTATAAACATGATATAAAGAACCAATTAATCTCTTATTCTCACTTCCAAAACCTTCCACTGCTTCCATGATACTATCATAATCATTTTTATTTTTATCTAAAGACACCCATTCATCAATAGCTCTTCCTTTAAATCCAGCAACTTTTCCATCTTCTATTTTAAAATACACTTTTTCATCAAAATCAAAGTCAGTTGGAGGAAATAATGGAGAAGAAACTTTTTTTGCCATTGTGTATCTTAATTCAACTTCTTTTAAAAAAGCATTATCATTTTTGCTTAATCTAGGCCCATAAACCTCTTTATCATCAAACCTCATTCTAATTTTTCCATCATATAAAACAACATTACCCTTTCCAGCAACTGATTGAAGATCACCTAATGCTGTTAATACAATTCCTTTTCCATTAGCTTCAATTGTTTTTTGTTCTTTATCAACTGAAACTACTTGATCATCTGAAGTTGCGATTTTTAATAAATCTCCTTTACTACCAAAATTTACAAAAGTTTCTTTATCTCCCGGAGTTTTTATTGATATTAGGTTTTCTATAATAACCTCTCCATTTTTAACTTTGTATATATCTTTTGATAATATCCTAAATACAGCATCCTGCGATTTATCATTTTGAGCAAGAATTTTTCCATCAAAAGATATTTTCCCTCCACTTTGTATAACAATTCCATTTTTAGTTAATTTAACAACTGCATTTTTATCCAAAGCTTCATTTACAAGTTCAATATTATTAAAACTCCCTATTCCTTTTATGTCACCAAGATTCAAACCACCATTTTCTATAACAATCTTTCCATTATTTTTTGATCCTAAAATAAATTGATTCCCATCATAAGTTATTGAACTAATTCCTTCAGGTATATTTTCTAAGTCAAGCCATACATTTCCATCTCCAATAATTATTTTTCCTTTATCACTATTTAAGAATTTTAATTTTGTATTATCAAATCCAATAAAATTTTCAATTTCAGTTATTTTTCTCTCTGTGATTCCTTGTGTTTCAAAGAATTTTTTAATATCTTCTCCAGAACCTTTTTGTTTTGACTCTGCAAGAGAAATAGCAGAATCTCTAATTGTTAAATCAGCTTTTAATCTATCAAGTTTTTCTTTGTAAATTAATTCTATAATCCTATCAAAAATATATTCTCTTTGACCTGGATAAACTTTGCTAAGTTCATTATTTATTATCTTGACTTTTGTTTCATCTGTTAAATCAGCTTGAAATTTATTAAAATTTTCCTCAGTTATCCAGGTTTGTGGTTTTTTACTGTCATAATCATTTGTTGTTTGCCCGCTAGTTTCTTGAGAAACTACTAAAGAAACCAGTAACAAAATTACAAATATACTAGTAAATATTTTACACATCTTTTTATTCATTATAAGATTAATCAATATTACTATTTAAAGTTACTTAGAAAACTGTATTTTTTATATCTATAAAAAATAATAAATTAAACAACAATTGTTATTCATGGATTTTCAGCTACTATAACTTAAATAAAAGCTATAAAATTATATACTACAAAATATATATTAGGGAATAACAATATATTAAATATCCAAATTTTATCATAAATAGCAAAATGTCAAGTTCAAGATTAGTAAAAATAATAGCACCAATAATATTTTTTTATTCGACAGTTTTAACTAGTTATTCTGCTGAAGTTCCTAAAGAAAATAAACAGTTTCCTCGAAAAAGCAGCGTTTATGTACCTACTCCTAACATGAGCAAGGTTCCTGAATATGAAGCTAAAAGATTAGAAGAAAAAGCACGTGCTTTTGGCGAGATAAGCGAAGGAGGATTATTAATTGGCATGATTCCGTATGTAGTTAATGACACAATTGGTTTTTTACAACATACCTTTTCTTCAGACAATATAAAACGAACTTTTGATGGAGTAAAAACTAATTATAAAAAAACTCGAGATGAAATGAAAAAATCTCCTCAGTATAACTCTAAAAACAAACCAGCTTCAAAACCACAAACATTAAAACAAAAAAAGTGAAGTTCATAAAAGATAATTTTTAAAAATTTACATTAGGTAAATCAGATTTTATTCTGTATAACGTTTGATCGACACTTTTCTTATCTCCGTTTTTAACAGCAATTAAATAATTTTGTAAACTATAAACTCTTTTTGTTGCAGACATCTCCCCTTGTTTTGCTTGAGCTTCTCGATGATCCATGTAAGAACTTGGGAGGGGAGCTCTTACAATTGCAGATGCAACAGTTCTCGTTACAGTTGGATCAGTTCCTTGTATACGACTTCCTCCATAATACATACCCCTATCCATTGTTAAAGTAACAGAAGTTCCTCTTACAATCTGACCTGCACTAGAAAGAGATGCCATTGTACTATCTACTTTATCAGGATGAGTCCATATATATGAATAATCCATTAAACTATTATCATATCCAGGTATTACTTGATAAGGATCAACTCCAGGAGTATTAGAGATTTTATCAACAAGCCTCATGAAATTATCAACTTTTTCATAACCCATTTGATTAATAAATTTATTAAATGTAAGAATAACGCTTCCACTCATCATATTTGCAACATGATTTGTAGGCATAGAAGAACTTGATGCTTTTTGGCTAATTTTTCTATCAATTATCCCACCGGGTCTTCCTATTCCTGTTCCAGGTATTCTTTCTCCAACAACAACAATGTCAATCTGAGTATTTTTACTGTCTCCTGGATATGCTTCAGGATCAATTGGAGGATTTTCAATTTGCATACCACCTCCATAAATAATACCACCAAAAGGTAATGTTATATATTGGTTTCCTTTTGTGAATGAACGAGGTGTTGTTGCATCGACTGTATATAAATTAAATCTTCCATACCTGTCATTATCAAGTTTCCAAGGTTTTGACTGACTTTGTTCATTGTATATTCTTTCTATAGGAATTTTTGTCCTAGCTCCATAAAGATAGGTCTCTGAGTTTATTGGTCTTGAATTAAAATATGTTTTATCCCCTATGAAACTAAATAAAGATGCTCCATCTGCAACATAAACATTTTCTCCTTTTTTCCCTTGGCTATTTACGGAAAGAACATCAATATTTTTATAAAAACTTATTAAATCAGCACCAACATATCCTTTACTTCCTATTGAAACACCAACCCAAGGTACAGTTAATTCTTTTCCACCCATTGTACTTTTTACTTCATTTTTAAAAACATCTATATTAATATAGGATTTACCTTCTTTAGCAAATTGTGAATATAATGGATTTGAAATTTCTTGCAAACTTTCAGTAAACATTTGTGTTTCTCCTTTCTTTGTTTTAGATATTTCTCCCCACATATAACCATAAGTTTTTCCAAGTGCATCTGCTACTACATCACTAATTCCTGGTTTTTCTCCTGTACTTTGTTCTATTTGAAGAAGATTATCTATTCCTTTTTTTAGCTCAGACTTAAACTGTTCTTTAATTTCTTCCCTTAATTTAGGACTAATCCTTTCTTGAACTCTGCTCATCACATCTCTTATTCCAGCTCCAGGTTCATTAAAATAATTACCAAGTAATGCTATTTCTTGATTATTAGAAACTTTATAGGTTCCATATCCTGTTGTTTTTACTTCCCCAGCTTTAACCCAAATAATGCCATCTTTATCAACTCTAACAATAGGTTTATGCTTATCAGCAAGGTTCCCTTTATCAAGATTATGCATATTAACGCCGATCATAATGCTGTTTCCATGCACGTCTTTAATTCTTAAGAAATTGTTTTCATAATCATTTCCATCTAATTTAAAAACAGCATCTCCGTTTTGATTATAACTTATCTCAATAATTCTATTCTTTCCTTCAGCACTTGGCTTTCCTTCTTTTGTATATAATAAATTTAATTCTCGCTTTCCTCCAATTATTTTTCCATCTTTTCCTATAACTCTTCCATCAAAATTCATGCTTCCTTCTGAAAATATTATACTCCTACCACTAATATAATCCAGTTTGAATTTATCACCACTATAACGAATACCAATAACTCTACTATCAATTGAATCATCATATAACTTATTTTTATCTCTTTCAAAATTTATATAACCTCCATTTTCTCCAATTAATTTATTTCCCTGCCATTTTAAACTAGAGACCTGCGATGCATCAATACTTACATCTTTTAGTTCAGGTAATTTTCCAGTTGATTCAAACGGGAAATAAAGTTTTTTAAACGCCCTATTTATAATACCTTTTAAAAGGCTGTTTTGTTCAGCTGTTTCTAATCTTTGCCATATTTTATTTTTATAATTTGAATCAATTAAAGGATTTGAATTTTTATCTTTATCATAAAAAAGTTCTGCTTTTTTTGCTGTTTCTAATTTTTTAAAAGCATCTAAAAATGGATTGAATAATTTATCTTTTAAATCCTCTTTCATTAAAACTTGGCCTTTATTATCTTTTCCAATATATAATTCAACTTTAACTAAAGGGTCAATTGCTGAAGAGCTGAACGCAGCCTCTAACTCTCTAGAATATTTTTTAAAAAGATTATTTCTTTCATCACTAGAAAAGCTCCTTAAGCTTGGTAATAATTTATTTAAATTATTAGTGATAATTTTTGCTTGATTAACTGGATCAAGTTTTAAAAAATCCCCATAATAACTGAATTTATCTCCTTTTTCTTGCAGTGCTTTTAATGCATCCTGGTATTCTTTTTCAAGTTCTTCAGAAGTTTTTGTGGTTTGAGTTTGGGAGATTACAAAAGACATAGCAAGGACTAAAATTAAAATAATTAAGATAAAAATTAACTTCAAGTGCACTCTTTTTTTCATATATAAAATTAGTTTCAAGAGTTTATAAATATACCTAAGATATTTATAAATATTAGATTTTTTATCTAAAAATCATGAGATTTAATAATTATTAGTTCTATTAGTAATATAAACTAAACATTAAAGTAAATGTATCAAAAAGAGAAGGTATTTATCTTATCCTCTTTATCAAGTTATATAAAAAATAACATTTTTCCTATTTTATTATATCTTTTATTATATCAAAAAAACAATGGGCCACCACACCCTAAAGGTTTTTTGCCACAGCTAAAAAATCGCCTGCTGGCGAGTGTGGTTTGATTGGCCCTTGTTTTTAGGATGCTCGGAAATTGAATGTAGGTAAACTACCTCATCTTAAAAGATGAGGTTTTCAATTTCCGACATAAAAAACTTACATTAACCGACAGGTTAATAATTAATGAATTTGAAGTTATAAATTATCATTTGAAGAATGATTATATGCCTGGATGGATAGGAGAAAATTATCATTCAACGCTTGATCAATTGAGATTCACCCTTAAACCAGTAAATCATTTTGAAATGAGATAATAAAGATTTATTTTTCTTTTATAACAATTAAAAAATATCCTTATTCCAAAGTTTCTTCTTTATATTTATTCAAGAATTCAAAAACCATAGGATAACTTTCTGTAGCATTTTGTGAAATTACAATCAAAGTTGTTGTATTGTCCCCAAAATCAAGCATGTCTACATATAAGTTCCTTTCCATAGCCATATCCGCGACACAAGAGATGCACATCATCTCAGGATCTTCTTTATGCGAATCAGTAATGAACCTTGCTATCTCTATCATTTCATAGAGTTTTGAATCAATGGCAACAGGCATTTCCTCTAACTCAAGTTTAGCGCTCTTGCTTTCTTTTTTTATTGATATTGGAATATCTATCTTGAAATCCACTCTTCCATTTGATATTGAAGATATTGTCTTTGACTTTGTTGCATCATAACTAACATCAAAACCTTGTTTATCAATGGATTCCAGGCAATACTCAATATTATCATCAACAAATGCTCCCAGCTCATTCTCAATGACTGTTGTTGCAGGCATGAGCAAGTTTCCTTCTTTATAATAATAAGGTATGAATGCCCAACCCAGGTCAAAGGATTCTTTAGGTGCATTATAATAACCTCCTTGAATGCCGATTGTGTCCAATGCATCCATAGAAAGGGACTTAGTGCAATCTTCAATAGAACCTAAAAGATCTTCATACTGTGGTTTTGTGCTAGGATCATTGAATACATTTGTATTGGACTTATTATTAGCCATGAAAAACGCAATTCCACCAGCAGCAACAATGACTATAGCTAATATAATAAATACAGAAATCTGCCCTGTTTTTCTTTTACCTCTTTTCATAGATTCTAAAATTGAGAATACTATTTAAATATTTCTATAAAAAAATTAATCTCATGAATTATCCTCTATCATCAAGTCCTTCGAACTTGTATCTCGGCTTAAAAGCCGAAGTTTGTTTTGGACTTGATTATACAGAATGAAAAAACAAAGCAAGAGCTTTGTCCTCTGTCTAAAGACAGAGGTTTATTTTTTACTCTGTATAATCAAATTGAATTGTAACACAGTCTCTAAAAAATGGAGTTATAGTCAAGGACATTGTATTTTGAGCAGTTTATGCCTTGACTAGATAGGAAATGACATAAATTTTGCTCAATTTATTATGTCGGAAATTGAAAACCTCATCTTTTAAGATGAGGTAGTTTACCTACATTCAATTTCCGAGCATCCTAAAAACAAGGGTCAATCAAACCACACTCGCCAGCAGGCGATTTTTTGCCGTGGCAAAAAACCTTTAGGGTGTGGTGGCCCATTGTTTTTTTGATGTCATTTACTATATCTTTTTTGCTCAGATCTAATATCAAAAAGTCTCTATTTTTAACCACTATTTAGTTATTACAAAAAAGCAAGATTTATATATATTAAAAACCTCTATAAACAATGGTATTTCCTATTACACGAAGAAGCTTTTGTAGAGGTTTAGCAAGCCTTGTTTTATCAGGAGCTGTTTTATTAAATCCAGGCTATTCAGCTGAACAAGAAAGAGTAGAAACTACACAATTACCTTCATTGACAAGACTTGTAAAAGAGGGATTGCCAAAAGAATTCAAGGAATTAGGATTTAATCTAAGTGTATATACACCTAAAAAATCTGATAGTGATGTTATAATAATAGGTGAACATCATGATGATAATTCTACAAAACTGATTGAATATTTAATTAATGAATATGGGATTGATTCAATAGGTTTAGATTCATTCTGGGGTGAGTTTAAAGATTATGAAAATAGAGTATATTATGAGGAAGTTTTTGGAAAAGATTTAATACCAAAATTAGGAAAAATTAATGAAGATGAAAATAAAGATAAATTAACTATTAAAGATACACTTGAAAAACTTTATCCAGATATAGATAGAATATCAAAAGACCATAATTTAAATTTGTATGGAATAGAGGATAAAGATCTCTTATTAAAGAATTATTTTAATGCATATTTAATTTATTTAATTAGAAAGATAGGAGATAATCCTAAAAAATATGATGATATAGATAATATAAAAAGATATGAAGAATTATATCATATCTTTAGATGTAGATTTCCAGATCTAGGAAATATAAAAAAAGGAATTACTTTAAGGCAATATGTAGAAGAATACAAAAATGATAGATTTAGTAGAGATAAAGAATTTAATAGTATTGTATTAGATTCATTAATAAAAGAAAGAAATAAATTATTTGCAGAAAATATAGAGCGTTATATGAGAAGATTTAAATCAAAGAGAAGTTTAGTTATAACAGGTTTTAACCATACTGATATGATTCCTTTATCAGGATATGATAATATTCAAAAATTAATTCTTTATACTTCTCTAGTCATTACAACTCCTGGAATAAAAATTAAAGATCCTACAAAGACAAAGAAAGGCGATTAATTGCTTTTTACTGCAGGTTGTTTTGTAGATTGTTCTAAAATATTCTTTTTATATGAACTAAAACTTTTAGGTCCAGAAGAATATTTGTAGTCTAAGTAACTTTGATAAGCTTGTGCTTGTTTTAGTGTTCCAAGATTTTCATATTGATTGTTTCCATAAAATATTCCAGATGCAATTAATCTAACAACAATTGGATCTGTTCCTTGAATATGATTTCCACCTATATATGCACCCTTGTCCATTGTATAAGTAATAGGATTTCCCCTAGATAATCTTCCATAATAATTCTGAGCATTTGAAATCGCTCTAAATGTCTCATCAACTTTATCAGGATTATTCCATATATAATGAGTATCATCTATCATATTGCTATAGCCAGGCATTATTTTTTCTTTTTCTTGAGTTGAGTAATCTTTTATATTAGCATATTCACTCATTGTACTTTGAAACTTTCCAACACCTCCTGATTCTTTAATACTCTTGTCTATACTTGATATAAAAAGATTTGACATTTCTCCAGCTATAACTTCTGTAGAAACTTCTTGTTTTGCTCCTTGTTTGCTAATAACTTTGTCTATTATTCCCCCTGGCCTTCCTATTCCCCCTTCTATTCTTTCTCCAACAGCTTTAATAGAAACTGATGCGTCTTTAAAATCTCCAGCATACATATTAGGATCTTTTGGAGCATTATTAACAACAATCTGTGTTCCTAAAATATCTCCTCCTCGGGGGCCAAAAACATGGGTTTCTCCTTTTACAACATAACTTCCCTGAATACTTGTGCTAAAAAAATCAAATTTTCCATCATAAGAATTTTTTTGTATTTTCCAGGAAATATCTGATTTTTCATTAACTATTTTATCAATAGGAACTGCTGTATTAAGGTTATAAAAATTAGTTTTTGAGCTTAAGCCTACATTATTTATAAAAGTCTTATCTCCTTGAAATTTAATATATGATTTTCCATCTTTTAAAAATATTTCATCACCAGCTTTAGAAAATTCATTGTCAATATATATCCTGTTTATTTTTGCATAAGAATTAGTCACATCCAAATCTATTCCTTTTCCTCCAGCACTAATTTCTATAAAAGAGTAAACTTTTCCTTTTTCTTTTCCTAAAATAGCATCTTTAGACAATAAATCCTGATATAAATTTATACTTAGATAACTTTCTCCTGATTTCAAGGATTCTGGTTTCCTGCTTATTAAACCTTGTATAATTTTATCAGGCTCTTGCTTAGCAGCCTCTGAACCTGCTTTAAAAGCTCCTTTAATAGAATCCATTGGAGCATTGAAAATAGATTTTTTTGTTACTTCTTGAAGAGTTTTTGATAAAACAGTTACGAAAGCTTCTCCTGTTTTTTCTCCTACTAATTTTTTTAAGTTTTCATCTATTATTAAAAAACCTTCTTTAGTTGAATCAAAATAACTTCCCCCTAAAACCAAAGTGTTCCCTTCTTTCACTTTATGTTCTCCTAAACCAACAGTAGTTACCTTGGAGTTTCCTGATAATGCTAAAGATTCTCCAGACCTTACTTCTAATATTCCTGTTTTATAATTTCCATCTGCATCTTTATTGTCAGACATTCCTATTTTAGCTTGATTATTGAACTGGTCTTTGAATGCAACATAAGTCTGTTCTGGTTTTCCAGACATTTTAAATTCTACATTCCCATCTTTATTATATTCTATATCAATAACACTTGATTCTCCTTTTGTTTTATCAACAGCTCCATAAGAAAGGCTCAATCCTTTTTTTTCACCAACAATTTTTCCATCTTTTCCAGAATAATAAATATGTCTTGTAGTTTCTTTTGTTTTTTCATTTGTTTCTTTTTTCCATTTTAAATTTCCTTCTGAAAATGAAACTTCTCTTCCTGTTTTGAATTCTTCAATGAATTTCCCATTTTCATATTTAAATCCAACTACATTTGGATGAAGAGAATCACTTGGAGAATCAGCTTGGATTTTATCTCCATCAAAATCCTGTGAACCACCTTTTTCACCAATTAATCTTCTTCCCTGCCATTTTATCTTATCACTATCTTTTAAAGAAACAGTCTTTAATTCAGGTTTTCCTGAATCAAGAGCACCTTCATAACCTTTCCCTGTTTCAAATGCTCTGTTAATCAAATCTTTTAACATTAATTCTCTTTCAGATTCTTTTATTCCAATCCATAATTTGTTTTTTGCTTCATCATCTAATATATCTGTATTCTTGTCATCCCTGTCATAAAACAATTCTGCTCTTTTCTTTGAATCAAATTTTTCACTATCAAAACCTTTCAAGATATCCTCATAATAATTCTTCAAAAAACTCTTTCTATCAAAAACACTAATATCTGATTTTCTTAATAAAGGCATTAATTCATTTAAATTTTCTGTAATTAATTCAGTTTTAACACCAGATTCTAAACTCTGAAAATCCGAGTATTTGTAATTATCTCCTTTTGTATTTATTTGTGCTATTGCCTCTAATACTTTTTTATCTAAATCAGGATTATAACTATCTTCTGCAATAATTGAAAAAGATAAAAAAATTATAATTAATACAAAAATATATATTCTATTATTTATGCCTCTTTTATCCATAAAAAGAATAAATTCTAAAACTATATAAATATAACTTAAATTAATTCTATTAATAATTTAAATAACTCATTATATAATCTCTGTTAAGTTTAAATAGTTTAATTTTTTATTAGTTTAATGAAAAAGAGAGTAAAAAAAGAATTATGTATAGGTTTTTTCTTACTAGTTTTTTTCCTAGTTAATTTAATTATTAATACAAGCTTAGTTTCAGCTCAATTTAACAAAGAAGATCCGCGCACCTGGGAATCTGCTAGTGATTTAGAACTCAAGCTTATAACCTCTGAGGATATTTTTTTGCATTACACAGGATATAAGGATCTTACAGAGAGATTATGGTTGAAATTTTCTGAAAATGCTAGAAACAGATTTATAGAAGCAGAAGCAGAGAAATTAAGCAAACTAAAAATTAAGTCAGATCTTGCTAAAGATGGCTTGATATTGCAGAACAATGTGATATTAAATAATAAAGGGGGAGTCTTTGACTTAACTAATGCTCCTGAAGGACTAGAAGAAATAGGATATGAAAATGAAAAATTTGTTTATAAATTTAGTTCAGGAGGAACTGTAAAAATGAGTAAAGGGGGATATGGAAAAGAAGGAATACACAGCACTGAAACAATTCTTGATACAGGTGTTTTTAAGTTTACAGGAGAAGGAGTTGCAGAACCTGATTTTGATAATAAGAAAATCAAATTAGATAATGGAGTAGAACTATTTTTGAAAAATATAAATTACAAGCAACTTAATGCAAATATACCTGGTTATGTGGATTTTGTTTCTGGAACAAGAGCTGTTGTTAAAACAATAGAAGCAAAAGGAGATTATGGAAGTATAAAGGCTTATAATAATCCCATTTTAGCTGTTTTTGATGAAGAACCTATTAGTGAAGATTATTCACAGCAATTTGCAAGAGTGACTGAAAAACAAGTTAATTTTTACGGAGATGATATAACCATAGCTATATCAAATAATAAAGAAAAAGTTGTTGGAACTGGTGTAGGAAGAGGAGTGACAATCTCAGATGGGGATAGTGAAATAAAATTTATAGAAGATAAAATAAAGTTTCCAAGAACTGTGAAAGATTTTAAATATAATATTGATGAAATAAAAAATGAAAAAATTCCTGAAAATGTTTTTAAAATTATAAAAAGTATTACTGGAGAAAGCTACCTTTTTCATAATAGCAAAAGAGTTGTAGCTGGTAAAATTTATTATACGAGCCCTCCTGATCCTGATAATCCTAAAGGGTCTCCTACTAATAGCGTGAAAATAGCAACGCAAATTGTAACATCAATGACAGCAAAAGGATATATGGATAATATTCCTGAAGGCCTTAGCAGAGAGGAATTTATAGAATATCTGAAAAATTCTGATGATTGGTCGTTATTGATGCAGATTAATTCTCAATTAAAAGAGCCTCTTGATGAAAGAATAAGAAGAGAGGCTATTGAAGCTATAGCTCATAAAGGAGACAAGCTTGCTGTTGACAAGCTTAAAGAACTTGTTAAAAAAGCTAATGACTGGGGTCTTATTGAATTTGTTTCTCCTGAAAGAGTTGATGAACTAGTAAAACAAAGTATTGAATCAGGAGTTACTACAATAGAAAATGGTTTGGATTGGGTTGTTGGAGAAAAAAAAGCTGTTAAAGAAAATATTAATAGCCTAACAGCAACTGCTGTCACTGAAGGTTATTTTGGTGTTAAATTGCCTCCTGAATATGGAAGAAGTATTGATAGTGCTACTGAAACAGCTGGTGAAACTTCATCTCCTCTTGATGATATTATATATTTCAGAGATATGATAAGGCAGGTTCAAGAACAACACCAAGGGATTTTCCCACGTTCAGAAATAAATTTTGAGCAGATAGGTTCTGTAGGGATTATTTCTATAACTCCTATAAAGAATATTATAATAATAGAAGGTGATGAAAGAAGAGAAGTAAAAAAAGGAAATCCTGTTCAGTTCACTGTTGATTCAAAAACATCGAGACTCTTAAGAAACAAGATTATAGATGATAATCCTCTCCTTAAAATGAAAATGTATAATAAATACAAAGGAGAAGAATAATCTAAAAATCACCCTTTCGAACTTTTTCCAAGTACTCTTCTGATTCTTTAATATCTAAGTGAATGAGAAGTTTTTGATCAAGTGTTAGGCCTTCTGGTTTTTTACTAATCCAAGGAAAGAATGCTCTATAATTCTCATAAACACCCTCTCCCCAATCAGCAGATTTAGAACTGAATTCTTTTAATATTTCTCTTTCTTTCTTATCCATTTTTCTGTAAAATCCAAGAGGATCTGCCTGACTATCATACATTCGAGGCTTGTAATCATCATCAGTAGTATCCCATAAAGATTTTAAGTATCTTTTATCAGGTTCAGTATTTTTTATTTTCTTTTGTTTTATTAATAGATTTATAAAATCTTCAGAAGTATATTTTCTTTCAGGTTTTTCTGGTTGTTGTTTTTTCTCAGGTTTTTTAGCAGGGCAAGCATATGTTGAAGAAACTTGTGATAAAGTATAGCTTGCAGCTGCAACAGCTGCAACAGCTGTTGAAAACACTTGTAAAAATCCTCTCCTATTTATAATATTACTTCCATCTCTACTTATTACTGAATTTTCCTGCTCGTTTATCATGTCTGTTAATGCCATTTTATCCAGAAAATGCAGTTTTTGATGATTTAAATATGTTTTGATTATATTTAAGATAAGATCTATGCTACAATAAATTTACTAGTCACAAACACTAACTTCTTGTTCAGCTCCTTTAATTAAATTCCAGTCTAATTTTATTAATTGTTTTACTGCAGGATTCTTAGTATTTAATTTGTACAAATCAGATTTTCCAACTCTTCTTGTTTTAACAACTATGCAATTCCTTTCTAATTTATTCCAAAATGTTTGAAGTGTTGAATAACTAACTCCAGAATTTTTCGCTATTTCTGTCAAAGGATAATCAAATAATTGAAAAGTTATAAGAAAATCTAATACTTTTATTAGGGGATTATTTCCAAAAACTTCTGTAAATATAGTTTCATTTTCCATAATATTATTTAAACAAAGGTATTTATAAATATTTAAGGTTTTATTATTCCCTGTAGGATTTAGCCTCTTTTTCACTTAAGCTAAAATTACCCTCTAAAGTTCTGCCAGTAGTATAAACTTCATACATTTTATTTACAGGATAATCCTTAAGAGCAGGGTCTGTTGATAAGATTGAAAACATAAAGAAACTATGTAAAGCTTCTATTTCAGATTGACTAGTTATCCTTATTGGAGCTTGCTTATTATAATTTTCTCCAACATTATTCCATACCTGTATTGAACCTGCTTTTGGGGATGATTCAAAAATAATTCTTGATCTAGGAGTATAAGTATGAACTATTCTTGTCCAGAAGAGTTTAGAGCTTATTTCTCCTGTTTCTGAACTTGCTAGGTTTTCTGAGGACAGTGCATTTACTAGTGCCCTTTTTTTAGTTTTATTAAATTTTAAATTAGGGTCTAAATCAAACTTTGGAGATTTGCTTTTAGCAAATCCTTCTGCTCTTTTTAAAAATTCATCCACCACATCTTCATGATTCATATAACCTTGATGGTAAAGATTAACTACTCTACCAACTACTCTTGGCAAGTTTTCTGGATCTACAAGGGCAGTTATTTCATATTGTATTCCCATATCTCTTATTTTATTATAAAGTCCTTGTTTTGATAATCCTTTAGGAAGAGCTTCCCATTTTTCTTTTGTTACCCTAAATCTAGCCCTTAAAATAGGGAATGTTCCTGCAACTTTAACATTAATATCAGTCAGAGTTACATATCCATCTGAATCAGGCATTTTTTCTCTTTTTTCTGTGTTGCTGTCATTAGTAACATGCAGAGAATCTTGGGAATAACCTCCACCCCCCATAACTAGTGTAACTAAACCAATTCCACCTAATCTTGTTAAAAATTGCCTTCTATGAAATGTGCTAGTTTTTCCAGTTTGTTCAGCTAATTCAGCCTGTTGATAGTGTTTTGTCATAAAATCAGGGAATATAACGAGTTTATAAATGTTTTTAATGCTTATTGTAGTGAACATTTCTGATAATTACTGAAAAAAGTAGTTATCTATAAAATTATGTTAAAATCTCCTCAAGCTCGATTTTTATGAATTTATTTAGTTTTAAGGGTAAAGCAGAGTTTTAATCATACAGAGGGAATATTTACCCCCTTACCTAAAAATTCACGGAATTATTTTCTTGAAAAGAATTCTCGGATAAATTTTGGCATTAATTATATAAACCCTAATTAAAACAAACATTCATGTACTGTGCTTGATTTGTCAGCTACTCCAGCTTATTTAATAATAGATATATTATTAAAAAAACAATGGGCCACCACACCCTAAAGGTTTTTTGCCACAGCTAAAAAATCGCCTGCTGGCGAGTGTGGTTTGATTGGCCCTTGTTTTTAGGATGCATGAAAATTCTTTCAGAAGAATTTTCTGCACAGAAAATTGCA
>JAUYDD010000146.1 GCA_030704765.1 Nanobdellota archaeon
AAACAGGGCACTGAAAACCAGATTAATAAATTACAAGAAAGTAATGAGATTAAAAAAATGCCAAGACTTACTTTATTGCAAAAGAAGATTACAAAAGATTTAGACAAAGGCAAAACTATTGAAGAAATTTCAAAAGATTTGAGAATGCCATTAGAAAAAGTAAAAGAAGAGCTTAATAATTTGCAAGATTTAGATGTAGTTACAGCACAAGAACAGAAAATTTATTTGACTAAATAGCTTTATTTTTTCCCTTAACCACTTCATTAATTTCATCTTGAAATAGCTTTCTCGAAATTTTTAAGTTTGTAGATTCTTTTTCTGGTATCTTTAGATTCTAATTTAATTTCAATCCACCCCGCATCTTTTAATTCAAAAAGCAGAACACTAATAGCAGTTTTTTCTCTAAGATAATTCTTTACTTCTCCAAAATCAAACTTGTCCCATCTTCCATACACCTACATCTTCCAACTTTAAAACCTTTAAATCTTTTTTCTAACATACTCCCAATATCTAAAATCTTATCAACTGTAGAATCAATATCTTTCTCGTCTTTAATTGTTATAATTATTTTCATAATTAAGAAAACATACACTAATTTATATTTTTATCCCAAAAGAACTAATAAGCTCCCGCTCAAAAGTAAATCCTCACTCCCACTTATGTTGTCAACACAAATTCTTATTATGGTGTCAACACAATAATATGGCTCTTTTGATTTGCTAATATAAATGAAATGGCTTTTGTGGGGCTGCCTAACTCATAATAAACTCACACATAGCAGCTAACATAATAATCCTATGGCAACAAATAAAAATAGGAACTTTGTGTTGGCTTAGCTTACATAATTATTATGGCTTAGCCAATAAAATCGCTCCTAAAAGGCTTGCTATTATTGAATGAACTCGCTAGATTAAGATTCCTAGTCTCAAAGCTGGTCACAGCCTAGGAATTATAAATAAATTTAAAAATTATTTTACAAGGATGTTTCTATGTAGGAAAGAAAGGAAAAGGAAGGAGATAATTTATTTATACTCAATCCACAAAATCCTTAAAATCACAACTACCAAACATTTGACAGATTAGTAATTGTTTTCCACATTTAGGACACATCTCCATATCACAACCCATATGATGTATATTACCTTTCTTGTTAAGTATTCCGCAGTCATGACACCTCTTATTATTATCAAAGTGGTCATCTACCCTGTTATAGATTTTCTTGCCAATCTTTATTCTTTTGACTTCGCAACTATCGGATTCTCCCATATTTAAACAGAAACGCATTTTATTATTTACCCCCTTTCAATTCATTATGTTTTTTGAGTATGTTATAAACAGTCATGTGCGAAATATTCGGCTTGTGAACTTTGTTGTATTCTGTAGCTATTCCATAAGTTGAAAGCCCTCGCTCCTTTAGATTAAGTATTAATTCTGTATCCAACTTCAACGGCTTCCTGCCTTGCTTCTTCTTAGTTCTTTGTTTGCCTAAAAAAATACGCTCACTTCTTCTACTAGATTCCATCTCTGCCAAACTTCCAACCAATCCTAATAAAAATTCTCTGATAGTTCTGCCTAATGGTCCTTCAATATTAACACTTTCAAGCCACGCATCTTTTACACTGTGCAACTGACAACCATAATTAATAAGATTTGCAATATCCTCTACTAATGTATCTCTATTCCTAACCCATCTATCGAAAGCCCATACAACTATATGCTGTGCTTCTCCTAGTCTTGCTTTCTCAACAACAATATCTCTCTGCTCTCGTTTAACATCTTTCTTAAAAGCCGATACCTGTTCGGTGTATACTCCTGTAATCTCCCAGTTATGATTCTTACAGAAGTTTATACAGTCCTCTTTCTGCAATTCAGGATTCTGCTCCTTCGTGCTAGTTCTCAGATAGATTATTGCGTTGTTGTTCATCTTTAGTTTCTCCTTTGTTTTTATTTAAAATCTTAAATAGTATCACCAAAAGAATAATAATCAGGCAGAGTGAAAAACCCACATAGATGACTAACCCTATTAGCAGATCATTAAGCCATGTCTCCTGCAAACATTCAATTACACTAGCCATTTCTGACTCCTATTTTGAAAAATAATGTTATTCTTTCAAAATTATTAGTATTATCCAAATTATTCATACTCTTACTTACTTTTGTATACGTAAAATAACTAGGACTACAGATAATTTGAATAATTTGAATAATTATTAAGGTATTCATTGCCATTTCAACCCCCATATTACTACAGCATTATGCGTTCCAAAAACATCTGTCCATGTCTTATTTTTCGTTTCAAACCCTTTATTTTTCAGTGATTTGCTTACTTCCATCTCAGACTGAACTCTATAGTTTTCGGTTTTAAGATAGTTGCTTAGTTTAACATAAAATTCACTAAAAATAATAAAACCATTAACATCCTTTGAGCAGAATTCCTCGATAAATTTGTCAATGGGATTACTATGTGATTCATATTTAGTTTGTCTATCTTCTATAGTTCCTTCTTTCCAGTAGCCACCTCTTTC
>JAUYDD010000147.1 GCA_030704765.1 Nanobdellota archaeon
TCTGTGTATTGTTTTATTTTTTCATTTACTTTTATGGATGGTATTTTTGTCTGCAATATTAGCTGATTTCCATGCATTTTTCCAGAGCTTGCCAGTTCTTTTAAAAGAAATTTTAACAGGTGATTAATGTCTCTTCTTAAATAACCTGCTATTTGCGGCAGATTAGTCAGGATTGTTTTATTGCCTTCCAAATGCCCTTCAATCTTGGGAACTTCAAATCTTTCAGACTTTCCAGTAATTGGTTTTATTTCCTTATATGCTGATTCTAAGAGTTGTTCGTAGGTTTCCATAAGAGTTGGAGAAATCGTTTCCTTTTAAATATTCCTTTTTGTGTTTGTGCTTGTATTATGCCCCTGCCGAAAATAGGTATGTTTTTGAAGATTTTAGTGGGCATTTATTGTTCTTTCTGTAAAGAAAAGATAAGGATTATAGTCAAGGACCATCATGCAGCCTGCAGATTAAATCTTTTCCATTATTAAGTTCTGTAGGGATTTTATAGGGATAGGGAAATTTTGTTCCCTCAGGAATTAAAGCCCTGATAACTCTTTTATCAAAAGGCATGCTATCATTCCAAACAAAAGAGAATTGTTCTGAATTTCGTTCATCATTAGCAACTCCAAAATAAAGGTCTGCTATATACTTTTCAGTATCTTCCAAGCCTATTGCTTCACCATCTCCTATAGGCTTTACCATCCTAAATTCAATAGGTCTACCTCCATTAAAATCATAAAAATCCTTAGATTCTTTTTCAAATAAAAATTCTAAAATTTCTGGATGTTCTTTTGGGCTAATATAAAAATTTTCGTTAGGCAATCTGATTTTTGAGCCATTTGATGGATTTGACAAGTTAAAGGTTTTACCTTTTTTTCCAGTTAAAACAAAATTAGTAAGTGTTCCATAGCTACAATAAGAGCACCACCCCCGCGTAAATCCATTATTAAAATATTCTCTTTCAATAAAATATGAATGTTTTTCTCCGCAACACTCTTTTCCAGCAGTTTCTTTTCTCACATGATACTCTTCTAGAGGGCTTATTAATCTTGTGCCTAGTTCCTTAAGAGAGTTTTCCAGTAAGAGGCGAGAAAACCAATCTGCGACCTCTGGAAGATGTATCCTCACTACTTCTCCCATTCCTTTAATGGTTGCTATTCTGCTCATATAACCTGTTTTGCTCATTTTGTTTTTTTAATAGTTTATTTACTTTGTAGTAGTAATCTAACCCCCTTATTTAAATATTTGCTGTAAACTATTTACAACAATTAGGAAGATTTAAATATTAAGAAATACCTCAGGATATATGGAAATTTTAGAATCTTTAAAAAAATTTGGATTATCAGAAAAAGAAGCAAAAGTTTATCTTGCTTGTTTAGAACTAGGAGCCTCTTTGGCTAGTGATATTTCCTTAAAAAGCAACCTTCCAAGAACTCTTATATATGATATACTAGAACGGCTTATTGATTTGGGATTGATCTCTTACTCTATAAAAGACAATAAAAAATACTTTACAGCATCAAGCCCAAAAGAGTTGATCAGAATAATTAAAGAAAAAGAAGAAGCGATTAAAGAAAATTTGCCACAACTTGAAGAATTGCAGAGAATTCCCGGAATAAAAAGGCCTAAAGTAAAAATATATGAAGGCAAGGAAGGAATGAAAACAGTAATGGATGATATATTGCGTGCAGGTGTTAAAGAATTTTTTGCTTATGGAAGTTCCCGTTCTTCATTCGAGGTTATACCTGCTTTTATGGAAGAATGGCACAAAGAAAGAATAAAAAGAAAAGTTGTTATGAATATATTATATAATAACACAAAAGAAGCTAGGGAAAAAGTAAAAACAAGAACAGATTCATTAAAGTATGTTAATTTTAAATTTATGCCAATTGAATTAGAATCTCCAACTGCGACTCTTATTTATGCGGATAAAGTTGTCTTGCAATCTTGGACAAAAGAACCTTTTGCAGTGGTCATAGAAAGTAAGGATATGGCAGAAAACCAAAAGAGATATTTTGAAGAACTCTGGAAAATAGCTAAAAGATAAGATTATACTAGTGCCTATATAATTTTCTATTTATTCTTCAGAGTTCTCTATCTCTTCCAATAGTTTCTCGTCTTCTTCAGAATCAAAATCTACAAAAACATTTAAATTCGTGATAATGGGCTTTGCGTCAAAACTAATTATTCCCTTTATAGAAATTAAATACTCTCAAAATATTTTCAATATTTCCAAGATACATTAGAACTTTTTGTTTAACCTTTCCTCTTTTATCAAGCTTGCCCTCTACAATATAATAATAAGTTTTCCCTTTGATTTTCTTGCTTCTAATATAAACCATATTCATTATTTTTATTAGGCACAATTAATATATAAATATTTGTGTTATAGATTATATAAATAAATATATAGTTAGTTAGGCACAATATTATATGATTGGAAAAGTGATAAACAGGGAGTTTAGGAGGCTTGTTCCTAAACTAAGAGAAAAAGGATTTTATAAAAGTCAAGAAAAAAGAGCAATTGAATGGAAAGAATACACCCTTTCACAGATTAATGAAGTTAAATTATTAGATAAAATAACTTTTCTTGTAGATTCTTTTAATTCTAAAGAAACTAAATCTTTTGGTAGACCCTTAACTAATCCAAAAGATTTAGCAAAAGCAATTCTCGTCGCAGAATTGCTTAGTTTACCTGAAAGACAAGCTCAGGGATGGATAAATCTTCTTGCGTCAAAAGTAGGGATAACTTGTTTTTTGGATGATAGAACAATTGGGAGAGCTTATAGTCGCTTAGAAGTTTTAGAAATTTTAAAACAAGTTTTTGAGAAAACAAAAACTTCTGATAGAATTCTTTCTGGAGATGGAACTGGAATAGAAACTACAAGAAAACAGAATTATGAAACTGATAAAAAGAAAACTGAAAACTATCTTGTTTCAATTGTTGATTCAAGAGAAATTGTTCAAGCTTTTGAGATGAACAATAAAGAATGCCCTGCAATGCATTCTTTGATTGAAAATATTGAGGGAGATACTTTATGTTTAGACGCAGGTTTTGTCGATAGAGAATTGACAAAAAAGATTTTTGAATTGGGAATAAAACCCTTAATTTTTCCAAAGAAAAATCTAAATTTAAATGGAAGTATTTATTGGAAGAAAATGTTTCTTGAGTTATTTTATGATACACAAAATTGGCTTAAAATTTATCATGAAAGAAGCCATACCGAAAGTTTTCATTCTTCTTTTAAGAGAAAAAATAAACCACTAATGAAATTCAATTCTTTTTCTAAACTCGTGCAGTTAACTGCACGAATAATAATTCATAATCTAAGAAAACAGAATTATTATTCTATGTTAAAGAATTGACTTTTGACGCAAAGCC
>JAUYDD010000212.1 GCA_030704765.1 Nanobdellota archaeon
TGGCCCTTGTTTTTAGGATGCATGAAAATTCTTTCAGAAGAATTTTCTGCACAGAAAATTGCATAAAACAATTTTCTTGTGCTCAGAAATTAAAACAAACTGACATCCACATCTTAAAAGATGTGGTTTAATTTCTGACATTATAATTATCTATAATGCAAATGCTTAAATATATTTGATTCATTAAAAATTTACAAGGAGGTTAAAATGAATAAAAAAATAAATTTTGTTTTTGGAATAGTTTTCTTGCTGTTGATTAGCTGTGTTTCAGCTGGTATGTTGATTCCAGCAGATGATGAATCTAATGCTCCATCAACTACACCTATTGTAGATAATCCATGGGGATTTGTAAGAGTTGACATAATACATTATGAAAAAGGGAAAAATATTGTAAATACTGAATCAGTTGTTGATATTTGCTATGGACTGACTGGTGTTAAATGGAACACATTGCCTGTAAGTTATTATATAAATCCTAAAAATCCTCAAGGATTATCACAGGGTTTTATAACTTCTGCGATATCAACATCTGCAGAAACATGGGATAGTGCAACAACTCCAGAATTGTTTAATGATACATATAAAGTTGATTCTAGTGTAAGATATGGAAAACAGGATTTTAAAAACACTCTTGCTTTTGGAAGCACTGGCAGAGGTATAATAGCTGTTACTAGATATTGGTATTATCCATCAACCATGCAGTTAGTTGAATTTGACATCTTGTTTAACACGCGTTATAAATGGGGTAATGCAGCATTAAATCCTTCATTAATGGATTTGCAGAATATAGCAACTCATGAACTAGGACATGGTGTTGGACTTGATGATATTTATACATCATCTTGCAATCAAGTAACAATGTATGGTTATTCAACAAATGGAGAGACTATAAAAAGAACACTTGAAACACCTGATGTAACTGGATTACAAACAATTTACGGACCTTAATTTTTTTTCTTTTTTTTCTTTTTTATTTTTGTTTATATAGCTAATATAAAAAGTGGCAAATTTAAAATATATTATTTATATTGATAATATTTAATAATTCTAGGAATTTAAATGAATAAAGGAAAAATGGAAGAATTAGCTAAGATTAGTTATATGAACTGTTTAGAATTAGAATGTGTACCTTTAACTTCTCTTGCGCTATTTAACGGATTAGAAGCATTAAGAGACGATATTAAATATTTTGATAGTAACAAAGCAAGAGAGATGCAAGAAAAAAGAAGATTAGAAGAAGAAAGAATAAAAAGAAAAGGATTGGAAATCTTAAGAAGATATAAAAGTGAAAAAGGAATTAAACTCTCAGTTTCTGATAAATGTCTTTTAGTCAAATATGTATTTCCCCTTGAACTTCCATTTAGAAGTGCTTGGAGAGCAAAAGACCTTGTTGTTAATCTTTTAAAAAACAACAAAAGAGCGCTTGATGTTGCTTTATATATTCTAAGAAGTGAAAATAATATTCCATTAAAAAGAGGTGTAATAATAGCCTTAGGACAAGCTAGGCGTGAAGAAGGATTAGAACTTTTAGTCAATTGTCTTGATAATGAAGAAACATACTATGAATCTGTAATGGCATTAGGTTACATTGGAGGTTCTATAGCTAGGAACACTTTAGTTAATTTTATGTATACCCAAGATAGTCATGGATTGCGTCATGTTTTAGAATATCTTGGAAAAATAAATGATAATGAAACTGTACAATCTTTATTAAGATTTTTAGAGGAAAATAAGCAAGCTGAAGAAAGACCATCACCAATAGATTACAAAAAACAAGAAGAAGAAAACAGAAAAGCAAGTTTCAGAAAGGAAATTGTGCAAACTCTTGGAAAAATGAAATCAATGTGTGCTGAATCAGGTCTCATACCTCTTCTTACTGATAGAGATGATGGTGTTGTTGGTGAAGCTGCAAACTCTTTAACCAGAATAGAAAGCAGAAGTTCAGTTAATAATTTATTAGCATGTTTAGAAAAAGAAAACTGTCCTATTCAAGTAGCTTATGCCTTAGGAGAGCTAGGAGATAATAGTATATTGGATAATTTAGCTAATGCTTTAATGAGGAATTATAAAATTATAGAATTTGAGACAAATATATGGCATCGTGATAGCCATGAATATAAGAGAAGACATGCACTTGAGCTTTCAAGAGAGTTAATTACTGCTATGAAAAAAATAGATGAAGATAAATCATATGGTTTATTATTAGGATATCTTAATCATGAAAAATATTCTGGTTATGCTGCATGGGCATTACGCGAATTTGGTTCTAGAAGTGTTAGACCTTTGATAAGCTGTTTAGGAAGCATTCATCCTCAAACAATAAGATACGGAATAGAATTCTTGGGAGTTTTAAAAGCAAGAGAGGCTCTGCCTCATTTAAAAGAACTAATGCATTCTCAGATGGTTTATGAGGGTGATAATGATAGTAAAAGGAGCATCTCAGAACTTGCAAGAGAAACAATAGAAGAAATATTGATTGGAAAAAGTATAAGACAGATCTTACAAGAAGGGGATTGTGATTATTTTGATAAATTTAAGGCAGGTCATAATAAATAAAAACAATTTAAGAGAAAATGGAAGAACAAGGTACACAAAGAATTAAAGAATTAATTAATATAGTTAAAGCAGGAAAATATTTTGAACCAGGCTTTATGATGGATGATTATGGTGGATATGAATACCATTTTCCTGTTAAAAAAAGGAGAGAAGCAATAAGAGAACTAAAAAGAATTGCAAAATATTCATCAGAGGAGATTAAAACATGGATTTCTAGGGAAACAGGTTTATCATTAAGCAGTTCAAGAAGAGTTTTAAGATATATTAAAGTAGGGTTGCTCGGATTACTTATTGGAATAGGAGCAGGTAAGGGATGTGAAAGATATGTTTATTATAGAGGTATTAAAGAAATAGAACATAATATTGCTGGTTATAGTCTTAGAAATCATAGAGAGAGGGAAGTTGATCTTTTTAAAAAAAAGTATCTAGAAAAACAATTTGAAAAAAATGTTTATTATATGGCTATTGGAGGATTAGTCGGTTTAGTTGTTAGTTGTGCTGGAAGTTTAATAATACAATCAGAATTGGAGTTATATAATATACCTAATCTGCCCAAATCTAAAGTGCCAGGTTTTTAATAAATAAAATTTTACAATAAAAATGGAAAACGAAAATGCTCAAATACAGGATAATGATATTAGAGAATTACTTTATAAACTGAGATGGGAAACTATATGGTATTCTTCGCCTGTAACTAATGAAGGAACTCCTTTTGACGGAGGTTTTGCTTCAAGACCTCCAGATAGAGTTGTAATTACATTTAAACCTGCTATTGAAGTGCTTGAAGGGTTAAAGAAATTCATTAAACCTTATGAAGAAGATAAAAAAGGTGCGACACTTGAAGGACTTTTTGGTTCAATTGCGAGAGCAGGGCTTGCAGAGGAATTGTTAAGAGCAAAACAACAATATAGAGGAGAAAGTATTGATGATTACCTTACTTCACCTGAATTTTTTCAAATATCTCATGACAGACATCTTTTATGGACATATGACGAAGGTTTTGAAAGAGGAGGTGTTTTGGAAGGAAAAGAATATTTGGAAAAAATTGATGAACTTGTTACTATGTTACTGGGAGAAGAATTTATTAAAGATATGAATTCACCAAAACATCGAAAAAGAATTTATGGAGACAGAAAGTGAATGGTTAATTTATTTTATTTCCATGCAAATCTAATACTTTTTCTTCCCATGTTTTTATTAATTTTTGTGTCCTTTTTTCATATTGTCTTATTGTTAGTTCTAAACCAGCGATAGTGATTTTTACTGCCTCTTCTTCAGATATATTTCTATTTTTTGCATTTTCCATTTTTTTTAATCTTTCTTCCTCTTCTTTTAATTCTTTCTCTTTATTTTCTTTAAGCATAGTTAATTCACTTACTCTAATTGAAGTTTCTAAAGAAATTCTAATCTCACTTCTATATAACGCAGGTACATTTTCAAAACTTTCTGCATCTCTGTATTTTTTAATAGCATCATCATATTTTCCATCTTGCATTAAACTTCTTGCTTCTCTTACAAAACCAGTAAAACCTTTTTGTTTTAGTTGTTCTATATAATCTTTTATTGCTTGTTCATGTCTGTCAACATTTTTTTCCCGTATACTTTTTTTCTGAAGAATTGATTCATACACAGCCACGCTCTTAGGTTCTTCTAATTGAACCTGGGCTCTTTGCAATAATTCTCTAGAAGTTTTTAGGCACCTATATAGATGTTCTAAAGTTGAATCTTGTACATCACAAATTTGTCCATATTTTTTTCTTAAATCAATCAAGAATACCTCCTGTTGATTTGATAATTCTTCAAGTCTTTCTGGAGAAGAAATTCTATCTTCTAAAGAACGAGGGCCTATATCTAATCCCTCTTTTTTAAAAACAACAAATCTTTTAACATCTGGTTCAATAGGAGAATATTTAATCCGCCAGTCTCCTTGATATTCAATTGCATGCTCACCACATAAATTAATACCCGTTCCTTCAACATTTTTAGTAAATGCATAATTTTTAGGATCTTGACTTTCTGAAATTTCACAAACACTACATCCATCTTCATCTTTTTCCATAAATAATTAAAGATGTTGAAGTTAATAAAAATTAGTATAATAAGAAACAATTATTCTTTTAATTCGCATTCTTTTTTATATCCACATTCATAACAATTGACTATCTCAAAATAACCATGAGAATTCTCATATACAGATATCTTGTCACTATTGCATCTAGGGCATCTTATATCTATTTCACTATAGAAATTACTATTAATATGTTCTTTAACCATCTTCTAATTGATTAATATATAAATGATAAGAAGTATATATTATTTTCTGTGATAAGCTAAAAAAAGAATGTTCAATTTAATCATTATTTTATTCTATATAAGTGTTTATTAATAAATGATAATGAATTTATCCATGATAAAAATAGGAATAATTGGCGGAAGCGGGCTTGATGACCCTCAATTATTAAAAGATTATGAAGAAAAAGATATAGAAACTCCTTATGGAAAACCTAGTTCTAAAATTACATGCGGAAAATTAAATAATGTTGAGGTTTGCATACTTTCTAGGCATGGAAGAAATCATGAAATTCCTCCTTCTTTAGTGAATTACAGAGCTAATATCTATGCTTTTAAAATGCTTGGATGCACTCATATTTTAGCAACAACTGCTGTTGGTTCATTAAGAGAGGAAATAGAGCCTGGAAATCTGGTTTTTCCTAATCAGTTCATTGATAATACTAAACAAAGGAAATCTAGTTTCTTTGATATAATAGGAGAAGTGAAGCATACGCCCATGGCAGAACCTTATGACAAGAATATGAGAGAGATATTATGCCAAGTATGTGAAGAATTGGGATTTGAATATAATGCAGATAGAACAATTGTAACAATTGAAGGGCCAAGGTTTTCAACAAAAGCTGAAAGCCATATGTTTAGAAGCTTAGGCGCGGATTTAATCAACATGTCAAGTTGTCCTGAAGTGATTTTAGCCAATGAAGTTGGAATTCCTTATCAGACAATAGCAATGTCAACTGATTATGATTGCTGGAGGGAAAATGAAGAACCTGTAACTTGGGAGATGATATTAAACCGGATGCATGAGAATTCTGATAAAGTGAAAAAATTACTTATCAATGCAATACCAAAAATAGCTAAAGTAGATGAAGAATATATAAAATCAAAAATAACAAATATTCCAGATTGGCCAAAACCAGGAATAATATTCAGGGATATAACTACGCTATTAGCTGATCCTGAAGGTGTTGGAAGAGTAATCAAGATTCTTTATAATAGATACAAAGGGAAAGAGATAGATGCTGTATGCGGGATTGAGTCAAGGGGATTTATAATTGGAGCATTGCTTGCTAATAAATTGAATGTAAGTTTTGTTCCTATAAGGAAAAAAGGAAAACTTCCTCGTGAAACAGTAAGTGAAGAATATGACTTAGAATATGGAAAAGATTCAATTGAAATGCATAAAGATGCAATTAAATTTGGGCAAAGAGTTTTAGTTGTTGATGATTTAATTGCAACAGGTGGAACCTGTTTGGCAGCATGCAATCTTGTTGAAAAACTAGGTGGAGAGATAGTTGAATGCGCCTTTGTAATAGGGCTTCTTGAATTAAAAGGAATAGAAAGACTCTATAGATGGGGGGCATTCACAATTGTAGATTTTGAAGGAGAATAAAATTATAGGAAATAACTTTAATTTCAGTATATCTAAGAAGTTATTTCCTAAATAGACAAATAACAAAATTTTTCCGAAAATTTATGTTATATGCTATAATAGAAGTTTTTTTATCAATCTATCTTAATTAATATCTATATAAAACTGATGAAAACTTTATATTCTGGTGTTTTTTGTTTTTTAAATGGTTTATAGGATTGGCAAAATTATAGGCAGATTTGTAAAAGGTTATAGATTTGTTATAAATAAAGAAGGAGATGATTTTGTATTTTATGCACATGAGATTGATTCTAGCTTTCTACCTGATTCTATTGAAATAGAAAAAAGATTTGGATTAGAGAAAGTTGTTGGTAAGGGGATGATTGACCATGCTGCAGGAGGCCCAACATATTTAGGAGTGTGGTCTGGACCATTAGATGATACTCCTGCAACAAAAGAATTAATGGAAAATTTCGAGAGTCAGCTATTAGAGGAATATAAAAAAATATGTCCAGGAATACAGAAGATTATGATCTTTTGCAAAAAACAAAATTCCTAAAATATTTATATCCTATATAATTAAAATATTTATGGATAAAAAACAATTATTAGAAGAATTAAAATCTGAAGGATTTTCAGAAGATATTATTAAAGCTTTTGAACAAGTTAAGAGAGAAGACTTTGTTCCTGAAAATCTAAAGGAATTCTCTTATATAGATGAACCTTTGTCTATTGGAAAAGGCCAGACAATTTCTCAACCTTATACAATTGCATTTATGTTAAATCTTTTAGAATTAAAAGATAATTTAAAAATTCTTGAAATTGGAAGTGGAAGCGGCTATGTTCTTGCTTTGATTAATGAATTATCAAAAAATTCAAAGATTTATGGGATTGAAAGAATAAAAGAATTAGCAGAGATATCAAGAGAAGTTTTAAAAAATAAAAATACTGAAATAGTCCATGGTGATGGAAGCAAGGGATTAAAACAACATGCGTTGTATGATAGAATTCTAGTCAGTGCTGCTGCTGATAAAATTCCTAAGAAATTATTAGAGCAATTGAATTACAATGGAATATTAGTTATTCCTGTTAGGAATTCTATAATTTCTATAAAGAAATTATACAGAGAAAATAAAATAAAAGAGTATCCTGGATTTGTGTTTGTGCCTTTAATTGAGGAATAGATTTAAATATAAAATATTTTTAATTATTACATTATGAAAAGAAACTTTGGAGGGGTATTAAACGATTCTTGGAAGGAGTATAAAGCTAATTTTTGGACTTTCTTTAAAATAATCTTTTTTTTATATTTTATGCCCATAATGATTTTCACTCTCCTTAACTTTTTATCGCTTTTTTATTTTTTTGGAGATTTAAATATCCTAACTTCTCCTGATTATGGAAAAATTATGATAAATAATAGTTACAATATGCCCTTTATTAGCTATATTTTATTTTTAATCCCATTGTATATAATTTTAGGATTAGTATATTTAATAATGAGTTTATCAGCTATTTATTGCTCAATAAATTCTAATAAAAAATTAAGTTTTAGTGCTAGTTTAGCTGGTGGAAAAAAACATTATTGGAATTATCTTAAATACAATCTTGTTATTCTTGGTTTGATTATCTTATTTATTTTAATTATTTTCGTTGTTTTTCTGCCTTTTACTCTTTTAGGAATCATCGGCCTTATAATAGGTGTTTTATTAATGATTTTTCTAACAATTGCTTTTATTATCCTTATGATTAAATTTGGAATTTCTTGGATGTTTGCTCCATATTTAATTGTTGAGCAAAATAAAAAAGCTATTGATTCTTTGAAAACTAGTTATCACATAGTAAAAGGAAAATGGTGGGGATTATTTGGTTATGTAATTCTTTTAATCCTTATATTTTTTTCAATTGCATTAGTTGTTGGTTTAATTCAACTAATGATTTCTTTTATTTTAGCTTTACCATATATTTCTCTTGATTTTTCTGCTTTTTTAACTGGAAATCTTAAAGTGCCATTAACAATCACAATTATACAGCAGATTATAGGCCCTATATTAAATTTTTTAATAAATATTATAGCAATACCTATTTTGGCTTTATTTATTAAAAACCTTTATTTTGATATCAAAAAAATTTCCTGAAATCAAAAAAACAATGGGCCACCCACACCTGAAGGTGTGGGTTTGTTGCAGGCCCTTGTTTTTAGGATGCTCAAGAATCGAATACAAGCAATATACCTCATCTTAAAAGATGAGGTTTTCGAT
>JAUYDD010000179.1 GCA_030704765.1 Nanobdellota archaeon
CAATTTCCGAGCACAAGAAAATTGTTTTATGCAATTTTCTGTGCAGAAAATTCTTCTGAAAGAATTTTCATGCATCCTAAAAACAAGGGCCTATCACAAACCCACACCTTTAGGTGTGGGTGGCCCATTGTTTTTTTGATATTAATCTTTGTTGTGATGTTCCAGTGAAAATAAAAATCTTATCATCCATTTTAATCAAATGAAATAAAAATTAAATAAAAATAAATTCTTATGATAAAGTATTGAAACTTTAATCTTTTAGATCACTTATACCTAATAACAGGAACAAAAGTCCAATCATTATTATAAACCAGACTATTCCGCCTTTCAAAAAGGTCAAAGCAGCTTGTCCCATACCCCATAGCCCTTGTCCATTATTGTACATCCAAGCATAGACTGCAGCTATTATTAGGATAAGTCCTACCAAGATTTCTAACCACTTGTTCATGATGTTAATATAAATTATTTATTTATAAATATTGTGGTGTTTTTATTGTTATTAAATCAATAAGATTTTATTTATAACTTCAATCGTATTTGAAGTTTAGAAACTGTTTAAATAGGCCTTTTATATTGATTTTTGATGGTAATAAAAAATATGATAAATTTTTTATATTCATGCTCTATATTGGAAGTAAAATCGGAGGAAAGGGCAATAGCTTCAAAAAGAATTGAAGTTTTAAAGGGATTTAAATAGTAAGTTAATTGTAAATTATTATGGTCGAAGATAAATTCATTATGTATGGCATAGATGATGAACGTAGCAAGGATATTGCTGATGTACTTGGGAACAAGACCTGCAAGAAAATACTAAATTATTTAGCTGATATAAAAGAAGCAAGTGAAAAAGATATTTCTGATGCCCTTAATATGCCTATTAATACAGTAGAGTATAATCTAAAAAAACTTGTGAAATCAGGTCTTGTTGAAAAGACCAAGAATTTTTTCTGGAGTGTTAAAGGGAAAAAAATACAAATGTATAAATTAGCTAAAAAACATATTATAATCTCGCCTAAATCAACTAGGCCTAATATTGAAAAACTTAAAACAATATTGCCTGTTGTATTTATTGCAGCTGCATTATTGTTTGCTCTGTTATACAGTATTAATAATCCTGAAAATCCTCAAGATAATTCAAGTTCTTTAGAATCAAAAGGAGATTTGAAACAATTCAAGAGTCTTTCTGAATTAAATGAATTTTTAAAAGCAAGTGCTCAAAACCAGGAAAATAATTATGATAGCCAAGGAGATGGAAGTATTTCAAGATCCAGTGGCTTATTTGGAGGGACTTTATCAAAAGCAAGTTCTGAATCTATTAGCCCTCCTAGTGATAGTTCTGGTTATTCAGAAGACTATTCTAAGACAAATGTGCAAGTGGAAGGAGTAGATGAAGCAGATATTGTAAAAAATGATGGAAAATATATCTATACTTTAAGCCAGGATAAACTTGTGATTGTAAATGCTTATCCAGTCATAAATATGAAAATTGAAAGTGAAATAAAGATTCCTAATTCTAAGAATCTCTATATTAATAAGGATAAACTTGTGGTGTTTTCAGAATCTTATCCTTATCAGAGATATGATGGTTTAGAAAGAGTAAGATGTCTTGGTTGCCCTGTTTATAGCACTTCTAATACTATTGTATACATCTATGATATTAAAGATAGGAAAAATCCTGTTTTAGAAAGGAATTACACTTATGAAGGAAATTATATAGAATCCAGGATGATTGGCGATTATGTTTATTTAGTCAGTTCAAAAAGAGCTTTAGCTGATGATTCAAGACCAATATTATACTGGAATAATGGAATTGAAAAAGAGATTTCATTAGGTGATATCTATTATTTTGATTATCCAGATAATGATTATCAGTTCAATAGCGTAAATTATATTAATGTAAATAAAGATGAAACAGGCTCTAAAGTTTATTTAATGGGTGGTAGTGGAAAAATATACATGTCGCAGGAAAATCTCTATATCAGTTATATGAAAAGATTAAGCTATAAGGATTATTTTGATAAAAAAGTAAAAGAAGTGTATATGGAAATTTTACCTAGTGAACAAAAAGAGAAACTTAATCAAGTAATCTTGAGTGATGATGCTTTTTATGAAAAACAAAACAAAGTTTCAGATATAGTTTTTAGATATTCTAATTCCTTATCTGGAATTGAGAAAGAAAATTTTGATAAAACACTTCAAGATAAATCAAAGGATTTTGATTTAGCTATGTCAAAAGAAAATGAAAAGACTGTTGTACATAAGATTTCAGTAGATAAAGATGAGATTTCTTATAAAAATTCAGGAGAAGTTCCGGGAATTATATTGAATCAGTTTTCTATGGATGAATTCAGGGGTAATTTCAGGATTGCAACAACAACAGGAGAAGTCTGGAATGGAAATAGCATGAATAATCTCTATATACTTGATGATGATATGGAAATCATAGGAAAGCTGGAAGACTTAGCTCAAGGAGAAAAAATCTATTCAGTCAGGTTCATGGGTGAAAAAGCATATATTGTGACTTTTAAAAAAGTAGATCCTTTGTTTGTAATAGATGTCAAGGATCCTAGTTCTCCTAAAATATTAGGATACCTGAAAATACCTGGATATTCTGATTATCTTCAGCCTTATGATGAGGACCATATAATAGGAATTGGAAAAGAAGCTGTTGATGCATCAAGTGAAGAGACAGGTTCAAGAAATCTTGATTTTGCATGGTATCAAGGTGTAAAAATATCTTTATTTGATGTCTCTGATGTTTCTCATCCTATTGAAAAAGCTAAATTCAATATTGGAGACAGGGGCACTGATAGCCCTGCTTTAAAGGACCATAAAGCCATATTATTTGATAAAGAAAAAAACCTGTTAGTGATACCTGTTCTAGTAGCTGAAATAGACAAAAGCAAATATGAAAACAACAACTGTGATTCAAGTTATTATTGCAAATTAACTCCTTATACTTATGGGGAAAATGTCTATCAAGGAGCATATGTATTAAATATAAACACTGAAAACATCAGCCTAAGGGGAAAGATAACTCATTTTAATACAAAAGATGAAAATAATTATGGATATAAATTTTATGATTCCAGATATCAGATACAAAGGAGTTTGTATATTGGCGATGTCCTTTATACAATATCAGACTCTAGAATAAAAGCAAATGACTTAAGGAGTATAGAAGAATTGAAGTCTATTGACATAAATTATAAGGAGGTGGTTCCAGTTTATACAGAATAATTTATAAACTAGAATTGATAAATATATTAAAAGATGGAAGGAAAAAACTTATTTTTTATAATAATAGTCTTTTTTTTAGGGTTAATAGTCGGAGGACTTGGAATATATATTATATCAAGCAATAGTTCTGTATTAAAGGATGATTTAGCTAATATAAATCCTGATAATCAAGATAATCTTAATATAAATCCAGTAAAAGACAGTTTGAGTAAAGATGGCATAAAACAATTTTCAAATATTGAAGAATTAAAGGATTTTTTAAAAAAAGCAGTCAAATCAAGCTCTTCTCAATCTCAATCCAGAGATATTAATTTTATGGCTGAGTCTATGGATGTGGGAGCTGTGTCAAAAGCTAGTGCTGATGCTGGAGGCGGAGGCAGCCCTGCTTCAAGATATTCAAAAACCAATGTACAGGTTGAAGGAGTAGATGAACCTGATATAATGAAAAATAATGGAAAATATATCCATACATTATCTGGAAACAAAATAAAAATTATTGAAGCTTATCCTGCTAATGAAATGAAATTATTAGGGGAAATATCTTATACAAATGAAATTAAAGATTATAATAAACCCTACACAGCAAATTATGTCAGAAATATTTTTATAAATGAAGATAAGTTAATTGTTTTTATTAATAGTCATGATTATACTCCTTATACTAGCATAAGTTGCCTTGGGCTTTATTATTGTGGAGGAAATTATGATAGTTATTCATTAATACATGTCTATGATACAAGTGATAAGAAGAATCCTAAATTAGAACAAAACATAAAGTTAGACAGCGAATATTATGATGCAAGGATGATCAATGATTATGTTTATTTAATATCAAGAAAATATGTAAATCCTGATGAACCAGAATTGCCAGTTTATTATATAAATGGCGTTGAGAAATTTGTTCCATTGGACCATATTTATTATTTTGATTATGATGATGAATCGTATTATCTTACTTCTGTCTCTTCATTGAATGTAAAAGATGGGAAATTCAATACAAAAGCCTATCTTATTGGTTATAGTTCAACAATCTTTGCATCTTTAGACAATATCTATGTTACATCTACTGAATATATGAAAAACGAGGATTATCAGAGGATATTAGTAAAAGATGCTGTCATAATGCTGTTGCCTGAGGAACAAAAACAAAAGATAAATGAGATACTTGATTCTAAGAAATATGAATATGTAAAATGGAAGAAGATTGGAAAAATAGTTGAGGACTATTATAATAACCTTCCTGAAGGTGAAAAAATCAGTTTCAATAACACTTTATTTGATAATCTGTATAATACTAAAATAAAATTAGAAAAAGAAAGACAAAAGACAGTCATAAACAAGTTTTCTATAAAAAATGAAAATATAGAATTTGTTAAAACTGGAAAAGTTCCAGGGCGTGTATTAAATCAATTTTCTATGGATGAATATGAAGGTTATTTTAGGATAGCTACAACTGTTGGTGAAAGATGGTGGTGGGGATGGTTTAATTCAGGAAGACAAGTAAATTCTACTAGCAATGTCTATGTTTTAGATAAAGATATGAATACTATTGGAAGTCTAGAAGGTCTTGCTAGTGGAGAAAGTATATATTCAACAAGGTTCCTTGGAAAAAGGCTTTATATGGTGACATATAGGCAAATCGATCCTTTGTTTGTAATAGATTTAGAAAATCCTGTTACACCTAAAGTCTTAGGATATTTAAAAATAACTGGTGTATCAGAATATCTTCATCCTTATGACGAGAACCATGTAATAGGAATTGGAAATGAAGGAACAACTGATGGAAGATTAAAAGGCATGAAAATATCTTTATTTGATGTAAGCGATGTCAATAATCCAAAAGAAAAAGCAAAATATATCATAGGTGATAGAGGAACAAGAAGTCCTGTTCTTGATGACCATAAAGCATTCTTGTTTGATAAAGAAACAAACTTAATGGTGTTTCCAGTGACTGTATATGAAATAAATCCAACTAAATATGCTGAAAAAGAGATTCCTGAATGGGCTTATGGTGAAGCTGTTTTCCAAGGAGCTTATATATTCAATATTGATACAAATGGAATAACTTTGAAAGGAAAGATAACTCACTTTTCACCTTATATACCTGTTTATGGCGCTGCAAAAGATGCATCTATTGGAAGTGTAAGAAATGATGGTTATGGAAATAGTTACACTAAAATAGGCCAAGATCAATGGAAGTCAGATTATAATTATCATGGATATTATTTATCTAATCCAAGAATCGATGAATTTCCAGGTGGAATAAGCTTCAGACCTAATTTTTATGATCAAAGATATTCTATTAAAAGAAGCTTGTTTATGGATAATACTTTGTATACTGTTTCAAACACCCAAGTGAAAGCAAATGACTTGAAATCTTTGAAAGAATTGAAATCTATTGATCTTGGTTATGTAGATAATCAGAACTATTATTACTATTGATATTTTGAAAAAGTTTGATTGTTGATTTTAAATGAATATGGTTTGTTTAAAAATCATCTGGATTAATTTGCTATAGGAAAGGAAATAAATTTTTGCTCAGTTATTTATGTTTTTCACTATATTTAGGAACTGAAATTAAAAATTAATTTCAGTTACTATAGTTACAAATTTATTTTCCAAAAATTTAATATAGTTGATAAGCTTTAAATATAAGTGATATTATATCTTTGATTGCAAAAAAGAGGTATAGAATGGCTGAAAACAACTATAGTTATCTAGATGAGCATGGAGTAATAGAGGTTCCAAAGATCAGAGCTGAAGAATCAGATAAGGAAAAACCTTTATCTAAGCTAGATATATTGAAGAAATTGTCTTCTGGAACTGGTTTAAGGGAAGCTTTGAATGATATTGTCTCTGGTGGAATGGGAGCAATTATCGTGATATCTAATAAAAATGCTTTTAATGTATTTAAAGGAGGTTTTAATGTAAACTGCAAGTTCACACCAAGAAAACTCACTGAACTCGCTAAAATGGATGGGGCAATAGTTTTATCAGAAGATTTCAAGAAAATAATCTCTGCTAATACTTTATTAGTTCCTAGCATGGAATTTTCTTCTATGGAGACTGGAACAAGGCACCAGGCTGCTGAAAGAACAGCAAAACAAATAAATGGCCTTGTTATAACAGTCTCTGAAAGAAAAGGGTCTATTACTATATTTTATGGCAATTCTAGATATGTTTTACAGAACACTCATGAATTATTAAGGAGGGCAACAGAGACCTTGCAGATATTAGAAAAACAAAAAGAGGTGTTTAATGAACTTATTTCTAATTTGAATGTTTTAGAAGCAACAAATCTCGTATCAATAGCTGAAGTCTGCACAATACTGGAAAGACTTGAAATGATAAAAAAAATGGCTAATATAATAAATGAATATATACTTGAACTTGGAAAAGATGGGATAATCTTAAGGATGCGCATGAGGGAACTTACAAAAGGAATAGAAGATAAAGAAGATTTTATAATAAAAGATTATATATCAAGGCCTGCTAGAGTAAGGCCTTTTTTTGACAGCCTTAATTTTGATGAATTATTGGATTTGGAAAACATTTCAAAAGTATTATTTGGAAAATCCCTAGATTTTAGTATTATTCCAAAAGGTTATAGATTATTGTCTAAAACTCATCTATCAAAAGCTGATATAGAGATATTGATAAAACATTTCAAGAATCTTGATGGAATATTTTCTGCAGATAAAGATATTTTAGAAAGATTATTAAAAGATGATGCTGAAACTCTGCAAAGGGAATTATCAACATTAAGAGAGCATATTATGGTTGGAAAAAAGATTTGATAAAGAATTTTGATAAAATGTTCTTCATACTAGATATTTTTTATGTCGGAAATTGAAAACCTCATCTTTTAAGATGAGGTAGTTTACCTGCATTCAATTTCCGAGCATCCTAAAAACAAGGGCCTATCACAAACCCACACCTTTAGGTGTGGGTGGCCCATTGTTTTTTTGATAAAAATATTCCCTAAAATTTGTAGTGTAACAAGATTTTTCTATTGTTTTTAGTTATAATGTCAGAAATTAAACCACATCTTTTAAGATGTGGATGTTAGTTTGTTTTAATTTCTGAGCATCCTAAAAACAAGGGCCAATCAAACCACACTCGCCAGCAGGCGATTTTTTGCCGTGGCAAAAAACCTTTAGGGTG
>JAUYDD010000211.1 GCA_030704765.1 Nanobdellota archaeon
ATCGCCTACTCCATCCTGAAGGATGGAGTTTGATCGGCGATTTTTCTGATTCGGAAATTTTTAGGATGCTCGAGAATTGAAAACTGTAACATTAGCTACGACCACATGATGAATCATGAGGTTTTCAATTCTCGACATAATTCTTAAAAACATTTAATAACTCTTTAAGACTATAGTCTAGATGAAAAAGAAGTATATCATGAAAAAAAATTCCAGAACATCAAATAAAATAATTAACATATCATACCTGATAATTCTTATTCCCTTGATTTTAGTGATGAGTTTAGATTTGATTTTTACAATAACAGGGCAGTCAAAAGATTATTGGAAAAATTACTCAGATTATAATGAAGTAAATCCCATAGGCCAAACATTTCTTTCAGCAAATCCTATATATTTCATGATATCTTATATATTTTACATAATTCTTGTTTTATTTTTAATAATAAAGCTTCCAAGACCCATTAATATCATGCTTTATATTGGTTTTTTTCTTGGGCATGTTTGGGGAAGTTCCACCTGGATATCTGAAATATTAAGCCGTTATTTCTCTATTGAAATGAATGAATTTTATTCAAGAATTATTTATTTTATCATTATTGCAATAATTTCCGGCCTTTGTTTAAATAAAATAATAAAAAATTTCAAACTTAGTTATAGCAAATAACATAAATTTTCGGAAAAATTTTGTTATTTGTCTATTTAGGAAATAACTTCTTAAATATACGGAAATTAAAGTTATTTCCTATAACTTTCTCCCAAAACCTTTAATAACTTCTAAAATTTAATTAATATCAAATATAAAATAAGTTTTAATGATGATTCGCGAAAACACAGTTACCATAACTCTTAAGAATAACATTAATAAAAAAAGAGATAATCAAAATGCAATACTCAACCCTCTGCGAAGTCTATGAAGAACTTGAAAAAAATCCCTCAAGATTGAAAAAAACAGAGATTCTTTCTAATTTTTTAAAAAAATTAAAACATGAAAAAAACAAGGAGATTATATATCTCCTGCAAGGCAAAGCATTTCCAGATTATTCAGAAAAAGAATTCGGTATTTCAGATAAGCTATGCATAAAAGCACTAGAAAAAGCTTCAGGAATTTCTGGAAAAGAAATAGTAAACAAATGGAGGAAAATTGGTGATCTTGGAAAAGTAAGTTTTGAAATTATGTCTAAAAAAGAGCAAAACACATTATTTTCCCATAAACTGACTGTTGATAAAGTCCTGGATAATTTAAAAAAACTTCCTGAATTAACTGGTATTGGAACAGTAGATAGGAAATTAGGATTGATTTCAGAACTTCTTACATCAGCAACAGCAATTGAAGCTAAATATATCATAAGAACCTTGCTCTCAGACTTAAGAATAGGAGCTGCATCAGGAACAATAAGGGATGCAATTGTCTCTTCTTGTTTTGGAGTTCTAAAAGAAGATGAATCTAATAAAGAAGAAATAAAACAAGCTAAAGAAGCAGTTGAATCTTCATATGACAAGACTAATGATTATTCTATGGTTTTTGAAAAAGCATGCCTTGGAATAAAATATCTTCATGATACTAAATTATCTCCGGGTAAACCAATAAAAGTAATGTTAGCATTAAAAGCAGAGAGCCTTGCTGATGGTTTTGAAAGAGCAGGAAAAACAGCTGTATTTGAATTCAAATACGATGGGTTCAGGATGCTTATAACAAAAGAAGATTCAGGAAAAACAAAAATATTCACAAGAAGATTAGATGAGGTTACAAGACAATTTCCAGAAGTTGTTGACTATGTAAAAGATAATGTTAAAGCAAAATCATTTATTATTGATTCAGAAGCTGTTGGTTATGACCCTAAGACAAAGAAATACCAGCCATTTCAAGCAATATCCCAAAGAATAAAAAGAAAATATGATATAGATAGGATGGTTAAAGAGCTTCCAGTAGAAGTGATTGTCTTTGATATCATATATTTAGATGGAGAATCTTTGATAAATGAACCATTTGAAAAAAGATCAAAAATCTTAAGGAAAATAATAAAAGAAAAACCTTTTCATATAAAAGTTGCAGAACAGCTCATAACAGATTCTGTTGAAAAAGCAAAAGAATTCTATGAAAAAGCAATGAAAGAAGGAGAAGAAGGCCTTATGATAAAGAATCTAAACTCCATATATAAACCAGGAGCAAGAGTAGGATATATGTTAAAGTATAAGCCCCAGATAAATGAATTTGATCTTGTAATAACAGGTGCTGAATACGGGACAGGAAAAAGAGGAGGGATTCTTTCATCCTATACTTTGTCTTGCTATGATGAAAAAAAAGAAAAGTTTGTTGAGGTTGGAAAAGCATCAACTGGATTAAAAGAAAAGGAAGATGAAGGCTTGTCATTCCAAGAAATATCTGATAGATTAAACCCTTATATTATTGAAGAAAAAGGCAGGGAAGTAAAAGTCAAGCCAAAAATTGTTGTAACTGTGATTTATCAGAATATCCAGGTCTCTCCAACTTATGAATCAGGATTTGCATTAAGGTTTCCAAGAATAGACAGGTTAAGATTAGACAAACCCTTAAAAGATATAGCAACATTAGATGACATTAAAAGAGACTATAAAAAGTTTGAATTGCATTGATAAATATTGATACAAACTATTTTTTATGTCGAGAATTGAAAACCTCATGATTTATCATGTGGTCGTAGCAAATGTTACAGTTTTCAATTCTCGAGCATCCTAAAAACAAGTGCCAATCAAACCACACTCGCCAGCAGGCGATTTTTTAGCTGTGGCAAAAAACCTTTAGGGTGTGGTGGATTGTTTTTTTGATGTAGAAAGTTTAAGTAATCGTGGGCATCTTTAACCTGAAGTTAAAGAAACCAAAGAAGTTCTATAGAGAATGCAGATTCTATCTATAAATTAGATGAATTTTATTTATGGAAACCTGAGGATTAAACTTTCTTTTCCATTGATCTAACCTTTCTGTTTCTGATCCTTGGAAATTAAAATAAATATACCCCTGTGCTTGTGATTGTCTTGCAATTTCAAAAGCTATAAATGATGAAAGATGAGGAATATTGGAATCATGAACCAATGCATTATATGCTATACACTTTGGAGATATCTCATCACATAAAGTGAATCCTTTAATTTTACCTTCAATCTCAAATATCCATTGTAAAAATGATCCACTCAAATTGACTGAAAAGAAAGGTTTGTGTGCATCAGCAAAACCAGAAATCTCTTGTTCTCTTATTCTAATAAGTTCTTTTACTTTCTTAAAATCTTTAGTTGAATCATATCTTCTTATTATAATATCTTCATACGATTCTCTAAATCTGTTCAATTCTCTTTTTAATTCACTATAATCTTTTCCCTTTAAATGCATAAGTGATTCTATCTCGATTACTCTTTGAGGAAAAGATTGATCATCATATCTACATGTTTTGTCCCATTTTTCACCCTCTTTGTAATCCTCAAATCCCAATTCCCTTAAATTAGCAGTATTTTCAGGATCTACATTTTTAAGAATTGCTTGTAATCCGCTTTTTGCTATTCCTTTAGTGATTCTTTTTAAATTATTTACATTACTTACAAAATAATTTGGTATAACAATAGTGCTACCTTCACTTTTTGCTCCTAATATAACTAATTCATCACCAATTTGTATTTTATAAGGTAGATTTCTTGATGCTTGTAAAATATAAGCCCAGCTGTCTTTAAAATCAAGATTATCTGAAGACCTATATTTTTTAGTATGTTCTCTAAATAATTCTTCATCTTCGGGAGTTAGAGGTGTTGCTCCTAACTCTTTACATATTATTTCTAATTCTTTTGTAACCATAAAGTGGCTCTATGGAAAAGCTATATAATATTTTGTTGTAATAATTGTTACAAATATTTATAAATAAAAGACATCTCTAATTTTTATGGATATTCAAATTTTGAAAGAACTAGGTTTAACAAGTAATGAAATTGAGATCTTTTTAGTTTTAGCAAAGAAAGGTTTAATGAGTGCAACAGATGTAGCAAAAGATACAGGACTTAACAGACCTTATGTTTATTATGCATTAGAAAGACTTCTTGAAAAAGGTTATATCTCTGAAATAAATGTTAGAGGAAAGAAAAACTTTCAAGCATTAGAATCTGGTCAGATTATCTCTTTAGAAGAGGAAAAAATTGGTGTATTCAAAGAATTTATGAAAGATTTGGAAAAGATTAGAAAATCAAGAGATAAAGAAATTTCTGTAGAGGTTTTCAAAGGGAGATATGTCGTTAAAAACATATTCAAAAAATGTTTCTCTGAAATACTTCCAAATGAAGAAATAGTATACCTAGGAATAGATGAAGAAAAGATGGAAGAGATAGAACCAATCTATTTAGAGAAAATGATCAATTATTTTAATAAACATAATATCTCTGAAAGAGTTATAATAAAAAATGGTGGTAAAAAACTCCCTTATGTAAAAACAACTCAATATAGACATCTAGATAAAAAAATATTAGGTAATACTGCTAAAATAATTTATCATAATAAAGTTATTGAACTTATATATAGCAATCCAATTTATGCTATTGTAATAGAAAATGAAGAACTTGCCAAGACTGCTAAAGAACAATTTGAGGTATTTTGGAAAATAGCAAAAAAATAATTCAAATAGGAAATAGAATTAAAACCAGTTAGGTTTCTTTAACTTGAAGTTTAAAAAATCGTGGGTAATCTAACCTAAGGTTAATAATAAGGTATTCTTTTTGAAGACCTTACTAATTTTTTTTAGTATACAAAGTTTTATAAATTATGTTATTTTAATTTCATAATGGAAAAAGAAGAAAAGAAAATTCCAGTTAAACATTATAAATATCTTGGTTTACTCACTGCTTTAGCTATTACTTTTAAACTGCTCAATGACGTAACGGCAGGAAAACTTGTTCAATTAGGAATATTTAGCGTTTCTGCGGCAACAATATTTTTTCCTATTACTTATATTCTCTCGGACGTATTCACAGAAGTCTATGGTTACTCTAAAGCAAGAAGTAGGGTTTGGTTACTTTTACTTTGTTCGGTTATAGCAGGAATAGTTTATTCTATTGTGGCTTTTCTACCTCCAGCTATTGGATTTGATGCAAATGAAGCTTATGTTAGGGTGTTTTCTCAAGTTCCAAGAATTTTAGTTGCAAGTTGGATTGCTTTCTTTTTTGGTAGTATTGTGAATGACTTCGTGTTGGCAAAAATGAAGATTTGGACTAGAGGAAAACATCTCTGGACTAGAACAATTGGTTCTACAATTTTTGGTGAAAGTGTAGATACAGTATTGTTCTTTACTCTAGCTTTCTATGCAATAATTCCTACATCTTTACTTGTTACTATAATATTCTCAGCTTTGTTCCTGAAGGTAGCAATCGAGGTGGTAATGACTCCAGTAACATACAAAGTTATTGCTAAATTGAAGAAAGTCGAAGGAGAAGACTATTATGATACTAACACTAACTTTAATCCTTTAATTATTAGAAATTGATTTTTAGTAAGGTCTTCGGTTTGAAGCACAGATTAATAATCCCACATTTTCATCAACGCTGACGTCCGGGGAGCACATCTATGTGTTTCGGAGAGCGTTAACACCCTGATTTTATGAAAATTTTGGATATTTTGGGGAGCGTTTAACTAAAAAGAATTTATCTATGAGAAAAATTTGATTTGAAAAGTTGAAGCTATGAACCTTTTGGTTAGTGGCTCTATAGAGGATATTAATCAGAAACTGATTACTGGACAAGATTCAGTTCTTTCTTTAACATTTTATATGGCTTTATCTCTCTAAAAACTTGAATTATGTTATATGTTTTCAGTGAATTGACCATAGCGTTTCTCATTTCCATTAGGGATTTATTGAATTCTTCTATTGATTTACAATAAAGTTCTACAAGAAGATTCTTTCTACCTAAAATTTTTGCGACAAAATGAACTGTTTTATGATCTGATAAATAAGAAATAATCCTTTCTTCTTGCTCATCAAAATTCAACTCAAATAAAATCATATATCTTTGAAATCCTAATTTTTCCATATCAATAACAATAATAAAATTTTCTATTATGCCTGCTCGAATAAGTCTTTTTATTCTATAAGAAATGGTATCTTTATTTGTATTAAGTTTTTTTGCGATTTCTGTAAGAGAAGCTGCAGAATTCTCATCAAGCATGTCTAATATTTTAATATCCTTGTGGTCTAAAATTATTTTTTCTTCAGAATCATCTCTTTTTCTTATTAAACTTTCAAAAGAACCCCTATCTCTCTGATATTTAGAAGTAGTTTCTTTCAAATCTTGTTTCAAATCCCCTATAAGCGGATTTAAGCAACAATTTTTTATTACAGGCATAATTTCTACATCGTTTAAATTGTCTTTTTTAAAACTTGTTATTTCTTGTAAAATTTTATCTAAATGCTTTATATTCTTATAATAAATATAAACAAGAAAATCCCAATTTCCAGAAATTGCTCCAACCCAAACAACATTAGGATTATTTTCAAGAAAATTTATAAATTCCTCTTCATCTTTTGCTTTAAAATTTTTCATGCTCAAACAAATAATACACAAAGAGTAACCAAAAGCAGAGTAATTTACAGATATTCTAAATTTTTTTATTATGCCTATCTTTTCCAACCTTTTTATTCTATAGCCAACAACTTGCCTTGACAAGCTTATTCTTTTTGCTATGTTCTCTGAACTTGTTCTTGCATTTTTTGACAGCTCATAAACTATTTTCCTATCAATTTTATCTAATTTTGCAATCATGATTTTACAAAAGATAACTTATTTTAAAAATCTTTCTCTTAAAGCAGATAATTAGTTAGGTAGTTTTATATTTTTCTTTAATTTATAACAAACATGGAATATCCTCAAGAAAAAGCCCGATTACTAATACAATATTGGAGAACAGAAGAAACAACTTTTGAGAGTATACATAGAAGTTTGCTTGTTTATTCAGATGGAAGGACTGAGGGTCGTGAAGGGTATGTTATAGCTGAATACGAATATATTGGTAAAGGAAGAATTGGGGGGAAAGAATTAGAAAATATCGTTTCAAGGCTGTTAGATTCTATGGAAAATATAGAAGCCTGTTCTGGCTTTGGATCCCCAAGAGTCTCAATATCAGTTTACCAAAAAGAAAATGAAAAACAAATAGAATGGGCGGGTAATGCTCCAACTAGAGAAATTGGAGAATTAGCTAAACGGCTTGATGAACTAATAAAGAGAACTGGTTTAAACATTTTTGCAAAATATGGAGATACTGACTAAACTCAAACTATCTAATGTAACAAAAGGAGATAATACAATGATAAAATCACAAACTAAAATACCTGCAATTTTGGTTACAGATTTATATTATCATTTTTGCTATCATCCATCAGATGGTTTACTCGGTGGTTTTGATGATTATGTTGATACTGCTCTATTTTTAGCAAATCAGAATTTTAACCAAAAAGGTATAATTCTAGATAATCATTTAAGTCCAGAACAACCGCAGGATGGTGGAAGAATTGTTGAAAGATTAACAGACTTCACTCATAGAAGAGTTCACTATTGTGTTGGTTTGAATCATAAACTAATATCCTTAGACGACATTGCAGAAGGTAAAGAGACAGAAGGAGCAGATTTGATTGAAAGAGAAATCAAGATAGCAGAAGAAAAAAATGACAGACTTGCGTTAATAACTGTTGGAGGTTTTACAGATATAGCTATAGCACTTAACAAAGTAAAACCTCAAAGACAGCTTCCTGTCGATGTATACTTTGCAACAGCATATTATCAGAAAGATGCTGCAGGATATAATGTTGCTTTAGATGTTAAAGGATTTTTAAGTGTTGTAAGGAATGAGAATGTTAATATCATTTGGACCCCAGGTGATATTACTAAAATGTTTTATGAAGCTCATAATCAATTAGGTAATTCTTCTAGCCCTCTTGCCAAGTATCTACTTGATAAATTATCTATGTATCGTTATTGTAAATATCTTAATGAAGGAGAAAAACCTGATAAAATAGACTGGGCAAATGTTTTGAAAAAAGGATGTTATCTATGGTCAACCCCTGCATTTTTAATAGCATCAAATCAATTGTATCCGGCTGGAAAAGAACCTTTTAGTCTTGAAGAAATTCCTGTTGAATTTGATGACAGAGGAAAATTTGTTCCAAAAGAAAAACAAAAATCTCCTAGAATAGCAAAGGTTGTAACTTCTATAAATAAAGAAAAATTGAGCGAGATATTAACTCAAACAATAAAATAGATGTTTATTTTTCTAGGAAGTAGCACCTTTTAGTGCTTCTGTCATGAAACACTTTCGAGCTTATCATACATAAGTAGGTCCGGGGAGCACCTAACCACCCATTTTTGCAGAGTTTAACCTTAGCTATTTTTAACACCCAACTTTTTTAGTGCTTTTTTCTCAGCGTCGATAAAAATTCTAAATTTAGCGGGAGAACCTTAACCTAAGGTTTAATATCTCGTGGGCATATAACTTAAGGTTATCTCTATTTTTGGAAAACCAAAAGATTTAAATAGAAATAAGATTAATCTTATTTATGATAATTGATACAACTAAAATGAGTTCAAGAGGACAAGTAGTTATACCTTTAGATATGCGAGAAGACATAAAAAAAGGAGACAAATTAATTATTATCAGAAGGGATAATGAGATAATTTTAAAGAAATCAATTCCAGAAACTGCTATTTTGTCTGAAAAATCTTTTGCTAAAACATGGCTTAATAAAAAAGAGGATGAGGCATGGAAGGATTTGTAAAAGGAGATATTTTAGTAATCGAGTTCCCGTATTCTGATTTAAAAAATGCAAAAAGAAGGCCTGTTTTAATTTTAAAGGTTCCTAAAGGCGGGGATGTTATCGTTGCACAGATAACCGGATTGTCCTACGAAAAATCTGTAGAGATTCCCCTAAAAGATGAGGATTTCAGACATGGCCGTCTTAAAAGAGATAGTTATGTAAGAATAGACAAAATTGCTTCCATTGAAAAATCATTAATAAAATATAAACTAGGCTCATTAAAGCAAGAAAATTTTTATAAAATTTTAGATAAAATTTGCTTTTTTCTAAAGAATTGAGGAAAATGCCGTTAAGTTAATCTTTGGGATTAAATCTCCTATATAAACCGAATAACTGACGAGCATTTTGGTTCACTGCTAAGGATGGTGCTTTTTGCGGGCACTGAACTAGAAAAGTTCTTAAAATGCTAATTCTTTTAAAATATATGAATATTCATGTTGTTGAAGAACTTAATTTGACTAAAAATCAGAAAGCAAGGCTTGAGAAACTTGGAAAAGTTAAATATTTTCTAGGAGTTCCAAATGAAGAGGAACTAGATAAGAGATCTGAGAACGCAGATATTTTGGTAGTCAGTTGGGCTCCAATTGATACTAGTATCTCTAAAATAAATAAGAGTGTTAAGCTCATATCTTTACCATTTACCGGAGTCGGGTTTTTACCTCTTAAAGAATTTACTCTTAAAGGAATCAAGATTGCGAACTCTCCAGGATATTCAACAGAAGCTGTAGCAGAATTTGGAATAGGTCTAATGATTTCAGTTGTAAGAAAAATTAATTCTTATGTTAAATCTGAACCAAAGCCCGATGTTACTTCTACCCTTTATGGAAAAACACTCATTATTCTCGGAGCTGGAAGAATAGCTACCTCTGTGGGAAATATTGGAAGATCATTAGGTATGAAAGTTATACTTTGGAAAAGAGGAGACAATTTAATTAAAACTATAAAAGAAGCGGATATTCTCTACTCTGCCTTACCATTATCTGATGAAACAAAAAATCTTCTTGGGGAAAATGAATTTAAAGCTATGAAAAAAGGATCTTATTTTATAACTACTTCTCATAATCAAATTTATAATCCTAACGCTCTGCTAAAGGCACTAGACACTAATCTTACGGGTGCTGGAATTGATCTAGAAGGAACAAATACTGGAGATTATAATAACTGTGAAGGATAAAAATTTAGATTTGGCAACAGATAAGGTCCTTGAACTCGCTTCTATGTTACATTTACAAAAAAAGTTTAAGGGATTTAAGGAGGGAAGATGCAGATGTATGGCTGATGGGACTAGTTTGATTTTGGAAAAATGAAATACAAAGTAAAAATAAAGGCAGGGGGGATAATGCCTCTGGAAAGTCTTATTTGCTAAATCAGATTTTTGGAAGAAGAAGGGTTTAAGACAGAGGATAATGATTTAATGGAAAAGCAGGAGATTACCTTATCCAATTTTGTGAGAAGAGCCAGATTGTTTAGTTAAATAAATCTCTTGTTTTTGTGTTGTAACCATATTTAATTTTTGTAAGTTAACTAATTCTTCTTTTATTTTTTCTAATGACATTCCAAAGTCCTTTGCTATTTCCTCAGCTATTTTGCCTTTATCTAAATCTCTTACAATCTTTTTTTGTAATAAAGTAAGTCTTGGTGTTTTCTTGCTTTCGTTATTTTGAGGTTCATTAGTCTAGTTTTCAATTCTCTAAAGGGTATGATTATATTTGAATAAAATGAGTAAATAAACGTTGTGTCACAAATAGAAAGATTTATTAATAATAGTATTTTTTATAAATAAAATGTCACAAATAGAACAAGATTTCAGGCAATTTTTAAGTAAAAGACCAGAGATAGAAATGTCATATAAAAACGGGCTGATAAATCGGAGATCCTTAGCCAGATATTTAATACAGCAAGGTGTTGGTAAAAATAATCAACTTGAAGCCATAATAGCTATGCTAAGGAGATTTCAGTTTAAAGATATTAAAGAATCAAAAAATGTTTTTAAAAATCTCAGAATTAACATAAAGGATAAAATAATAATCTTAGATTTTGAAAAAGAAAAAGAGTTGGTAAAAAAATTACAGACACTAATAACAAATACAAATTATGACAAAGGTGATACATTAAAAATTGTTGTTGGATCATCATCTGTAAAAGTTTTTATTGATAAAGAAAATGAAAATAAAGCAAATGAATTAATTGAAAATTTTAAATTGAAACATAAATATGATAAAATTTCAGAAATTAGTTTAATGTTTCCCGAAGAATCCATTAAGGAAAGAGGAGTTCTCTCAACTATCACTCGAGAATTAACAGTTAATGACATTGTTATTACAGAACTTCTTACTGCAAGCCCTGAATTATTAATTTATTTGAAAGAAGAATATGTTCTAAAAGCATATGGGGTATTAAAAAGATTATAATTTATTAAGTCTCCAAAACCAAATTCGTCCTATCATCATATATCCTATTTGCCTATCTTAAACCCTTCAAACTTCTTCTCAAGTTAAACGCTCCCGAAAAGATTGTGTAATAAAACTTGTCATACTTTTTGATATAAAATACGTTATAAAACTTGTAACAAAAAGTGTTACACTTAGGGGAGGCGTTAAACTTAGGCAATCTATCCTATAATTCAGATAATTTTTATTAAGAATCAGGAATAAAAATTAATATGATTTTTATGCAGCTATTTATAATTTTTCATTAAAAACTTCAGGGTTTGATGCAACATATTTTGCTCCCTTAAGCCCTACTTCTTTATCCATCACAACATAAACTCTAGTTTTATTTACCCAATCCCTATGGCTTGGCCCATTATCAAATTCTTCCATAAAAGGTCTTAATACTCTTTTATCAATAATTGCTGAACCAGGATTTATTTCAATATTCTTTCTCATGATTCCACCTGCAATATATAAACCATCTCTTGCATTTTCATGAACAACTAAATCATGGCTTGCTCTTCCATAAACTCTATAAAAAAAATCTTCTGTCTTTCCAAATATTGTGTCAGGATATTTTTTTGCTAGTCTTGAAATAGCTTCAGGTTTGTCTTTTGTTCCTTCAAATTCTTCTATAGCAGAATTTGGCAAATTAAATTCACCTCTAGCAATTGATCTTGCTAATAGATAATCAAAAACATGTTCTGTTCCTCTGCCTGAAAGAACTGATTCAGAATGTGGAATTCTTCCTCCATAATATCTTGAACTTAGATATCTAGCTATTTCAATTTCTTCAGGTTTAGTTGAATCAGTTGGTAAAAATTTATGTCCCCCTTCTGAAGCTTTTGGTTTATATCTATTATTACTGAAAAATAATCTTCCTTCTCCAAGCCCAGTTCCAGCACCTAATATGCCAATATTTCCAAGAGGAAAAGCGTCTCCATAACTTCCATCTAAATGAGGTAAAAGTAAAAGTTTTAATTCTTGAAATCTTAATATATGACTTCCAATCCCTTCTGAAACTCCTTCAAAATCATTTATAATGACTGATTTAATTCCATACTGAGAAGTGTCTAAGAAAAACCTAGCATTTGTCATCTGGCAAGTCTTTCCATCAGTTGGTCCTGCAGCAGCAAGTACCATTCTAGTAATATCTTGTGGTCTAAAGCTAGATTTATTAAGAACATCTTCTAAAACTTGAGTCTTAAAATTTGTAGTAATTTGACCATCAAAAAAACAATGGGCCACCACACCCTAAAGGTTTTTTGCCACGGCAAAAAATCGCCTGCTGGCGAGTGTGGTTTGATTGGCCCTTGTTTTTAGGATGCTCAGAAATTAAAACAAAATAACATCCACATCTTAAAAGATGTGGTTTAATTTCTGACATTATATAAAAATTGCCTTGCTTTAAATTCATTATCAAAATTACCAAAAACCTCAACTAAAATATTTGTAGCTGAGACATCTCCTGCAATAAACACCAGGTTCTTATTGGATTTTTTCTTAGCCATAGGTTTTTTCTATAATTTAATATCAAAAAAACAATGTGCCACCACATCCTAAAGGATATGGTTTGTGTCAGGCACTTGTTTTTAGGATGCTCCGAAATTGATAATAGTATCTTTTGTTACGCTCCATAATAAATTATGGAGTTATCAATTTCGAACATATATAAATTTTATCACTTGGGAATATATTGAAAATATAGGAGTTTATTTTAAAAGGATTACGGGATTGCAGCAATCATATAAAATCCTATTTTATATAAAAAAAACAATCCACCACACCCTAAAGGTTTTTTGCCACAGCTAAAAAATCGCCTGCTGGCGAGTGTGGTTTGATTGGCCCTTGTTTTTAGGATGCTCGAGAATTGAAAACTGTAACATTTGCTATGACCACATGATAAATCATGAGGTTTTCA
>JAUYDD010000061.1 GCA_030704765.1 Nanobdellota archaeon
TAATATCCAAAGTTCGGATTTATAGCTTCTTTCCTTATCTTCTTCAATTTTTATAGCTTTTTGAACAATATAAACGCATGAAAGAACAGTAAAAAACACCATTATCAGAGAACTATGCTCTGGAAATATCCATATGCTTAAAAGGATTGATATTGAAGAATAAAATATAGCTATTAACATCATCTCTAAGGGATGTCTCTCAGCTTTTTTTGGATTAAATAGAATATTAAACATTATTAGAAATGCTTTATTAAGTTTATAAATTTTGATATCGCATCCTTTCAGGATTTGAACTTTTCACTAATGTGCAGGTATATTCTAGATTCCGAAAAATCCTAGTAAATGAATTTTTAGGCCATGAAAATCTATTGGATTTTTTTTGGTAGTGAAACTCTAAAAAAAGCATATCTACATTAATCAATGTCAAGAATCTTGATTAGTGCATTGATTCTTAATCGCTATCAGAAACTTTTATAAAATTTATAGGGCTTTAAAAAATAGATTTATCTTTTTTGCTTTGGATTTTAAAACCACTTCTCAATTCTTTCCTGCTTTTCTGTATCGCGACCAAATATCGACTCTATATATTTCTTAGTCAGTTCCAAATCCTGCTTTATATAAGGAGGAACATTAAAATTCTTGATTAGGCTCATAGCAGGTTCAAGATATTTTATTATGCTTCCATAAGATATTGTGAATATAAGTTTAGGATTTCCGCATTTAGAGCATTTACCGTTCAGAGGAGGTCTTCTATAAATTTCATTGCATTTGCCGCATCTGAAGTTCTGTTGAGAAAATTTCCTTAAGTTACCTTTTAAATCTCTCATAAAATGCCTATCAATAATAAGCCTTGCAACATCACCTTGATCAACACTCCTTAATTTTACGCAAAGATCCATCTGTGCTTCTACCTTGTCCTGCATTGTTGGAAGGGTCTTATAAGAACTGCAGGTAGCTCCCATATTAAAATCAAGAACATCATGTGTGAAACCTGTATTGACATAAGGGTCTTCCCCTCTCCCTATTCTCTGCTTAACAGTCTCAATCTTTATCTTATTTGAATGTACTTTTTGCAACGCTTTTTCATATAGTTCTAATGGATAACTATTCACTAGTTCAAAATCAAGTATCTGGTCATCGACTTCCCTAGCATAAATTTTTCCATTCAAGACAAGTGGAGCGTCTTGTGTTCCTCCCCGATGAGAAGGAAGGAAACTTCTGGAAAAATTTATCAAAACATCTAATAAAAGCATCAATGCTGCTTCATCACCATCACAATCTCTCCTCATAGCAGCATGCATATAAGGGCTAGCAAGCAATCCCTGGACTTTTGAAAAGCCGATTATTCTGCATATTACTCCTGCACAATTATGGGGAGCCATGCAAACACCAAGATGGCCAATAATATCTTCTCTATTTTTTAGATTATAAAAAGCAGGCAATAAATAAAATTTTTGTAAAAGTTCATCCATAAAATTTGCAACATTCATAAAAACATCATCCGCTTTTTCATCGCCACACTTGGCATTGCAAGGAAGAATAATATCATGAGGTTTTAATTCTAATATCTGTTCTTGATTTTCTAATTCTTTACCATAACAATCTTTAGTATATCCTAGTTTTTTTAATTTTTCTACATTAACTTCAATCTCTTTGGGTTTGAAATGAGATACAGGAAGTTCAGTCATATCATATCTTACTGTCCCATCTTTATTGACACAAAGGTTATATTTTGCCCTTAAAATGCCTTTTACCATATTCTCTATATTATGGTTCCCAGAACTAGTTCCTCTGACTCCTTTTATTAATACGGGAAGGTTATTCCTATTATAACCCAGCTTTTCTTTTGCATTAAGAAAATAATGTTTTATATCAAGTTTGGTGTTTTTAAATCTTTGACCTAGGCTATGTAGATTGCATTTTTTTTCACTTACCTCTCTTTGACACCTTGGACAATAATATTTCTCCTCTGCTTTTTCACCACAAATTTCACATGTATTATAGATAGTTTCTTTATTGCACTTCTTGCAATAATTAAATGGAAAATCCCCTGTTATATACCCTGCTTCAAGAGTTTCATTTACACTCCTTAATCTCCCTCCTTCATTACCAACAGGAAAAAGCACATTCGGGCTTCCGATTAATTTTCGTAATTTTGCTTTTTCAGGCCTGCCCATCCTGCTTCCAATAAACTCTCCGGATTTATCCCTAATCTTGAATTTAGAAAGATCATTTATTATCTTTAGAACTGCTTCTTTTTTATTAGCCTCTATATCATTGGGAAAATTATAGTTTATTGATAAATCTCCTTCATAGTCTATTGGAAATCCTAGATTCAATAAAAAAGATTTAGTATCTTTTTCTGACAAGACTACATTTTCAATAGCAACTTCATGAGGCACGCCCAATAATTCCAATGCTCTTTTTCCTATCTTAAACCTTTCTTTTTCATTAGGATTATAAGGAAATAATAATTTTCCATTATTGGCTCTTGAATGATTCAGCCAGTCAATGAGGCCTAAAAATTCTTCATAAGAAATCTCGCTCCAATAATAAATATAAGATGGATGCAAAGGTATATTATACTGATTTGATAATTGAATAGCTTTTTCTAAATCAACATTATAATAATTTTCAATTTTTCCTCCAGAATTTTCTAATTCTAGATTCCACCATTCTTCTACATAACCTGGCTGAATCAAGGCAGCATTCCTATTTATGATATCGCCTAAAGGAAAAAGTATATCTCCAATATACAATATTTCTTTTACTTCTTTGTACAATCTCTTTGCTTCTTCATAATCATAGATTTTCTTAACGCTTCCGGATTTTAATTTAACAATAGGCCCATCGATTAGGTCGCAGGGGGTTACTACACACCCTTTTGTAGGTTTTTCTATCTTTAATTGTGTTCCTGTAGCAATAAAATCATTTGTGATTCCCATTGTAGCAGGATGGACAGAAACAGCAGAGAAACCAGCAATCCTCGACCTGCCATATCTGAACCTGAAACCTTTTCCAGGATAACCAAATACCGGTCTTCCAGCAACAAGATCTTTTATATAAGTAGGGCTTGCGTCAGTTTTTCCTTCATTTCTTTTTTCATGAAGAAGAACATAATCATCTAGCCACTCCCAATCCCTTATCTGAAAACCATTTTCCTGAAGTTTTTTTAATATCCTTAATCCTTTTGCTGCTTTTTGAGCAAGACCTTCAGCGAGTATCAGGCAAAAACCTCCTCTGATAAAATTAGTATCAATTCTAGGAAGGTCCTTAAAATTTGATACCTCTCTTGCCTCAGTAGGGTCCCCGTCCACTTGTATGGGCATGTTCTTAGCTATAAAATATGCTTCTTCTTCTGTAGGCATGTACTGTAGGTTTGAGACTCTTTCATGATAATCATATAGTTCCATAACAACTCTTTTACATTCTTCTTCAGTAGGATCATATTTGGAATAATTGAATATCTGCCGTATATAATCTATAAGCATTAGTACAACACAGCTTGCTGTTGTTCCTGCACTTCTTATTGGTCCTGAAAAATAAGCTTTTAAATAATTCTTACCATCTCTTGTCTGGGCTGTTTTGATTTGAGTGTACCCCTCTATTGGGCTTGATACAACGCCGAGAGTTGTATATGCAAATCCCACCCTTATTCCAGCATCCATAGCTTGTTGTTGGTTCTCAAACTTGCAGTATTTCTGCAATGCTATCTCTTCAGCGATTCTAAAGCTTACAGAATTATCAAGCGCTCCATATTGTTTTTCAAGTTCAAGTATCCTGTCTATTATATCCTCCCTGTCAAGCTGAGGATATATAGTTGATATCAACCTGACTACTTTTGCAGCCATTGTTAACGCTAATGGTACTTCTACTTTAGTAGAAGGATCAAGGCCCCTTGCCCTAGCTAAACGCGCAACAGTATAATTGTTCTCAATATCTTTAGACAATTCCTCAAAATATTTTTCAGTTTCAGGATGCATCTTTAATTACCTTTTTTATCCTTATAGTCAACAACATCAAAAAAACAATCCACCACACCCTAAAGGTTTTTTGCCACAGCTAAAAAATCGCCTGCTGGCGAGTGTGGTTTGATTGGCCCTTGTTTTTAGGATGCTCAGAAATTAAAACAAACTAACATCCACATCTTAAAAGATGT
>JAUYDD010000066.1 GCA_030704765.1 Nanobdellota archaeon
ATTTCATTTGTCATTACGTAAAATAAGATGCAAAAAATTATTAGATGTACTGTTAAAAAAATAACAATACAAATTTCTCTAAAATTGTCTGCCCGGACAAAAATTTGCAGATGACTTTACACCATATACCAATGGCTATGAAATTTTAATCTTTAGGAATGTAATAATAGGAGGATGATTAATAAATTCGTACAAACTCAGGCCGATCCGATGGAATACGGATCCCATACTTTTTTCGGAATGGAATTCCGACAGGTCGCGACTGTGCCGGAGAGTTAAATCGAAGTGTAGTCTGCAGATGAAACTCAGGAAAGGAGAAATAACCTGAAAGCGGTGAGCGGAAGATAATCAGGAAAAGGCACTATACTTACTGATCAATTGGTTTAACCTTTTTTCGTCGAGTAATCCAATTATTCTTCCGTGGTTTCTTCTTTCAATAAGTTTTTCTTTTTCAAATTCAGATAGCTGGCGAATGATGAGTTCTTCGCTGGTACCGGCAATAGCAGCAATATCTTTCCTGCTCATGTACACATCTAACTCTTTCATTCTATTTATACCAAAACTTTTTTTCATGAATAAAAGCGCTTCAGCTGTTTTTTCTCTTACGTTCATTTGCATCAGGTATTTCAATCTTTTATCGGCAATTTCAAGTTCATTGCCAAGATATGATATAAGGTACTTTGATAGTTGGGAACTGTTGCACATTTGCATAAAATCTTCAGTCTCAAAAAAACATATCCGGCTGTCTTCCAGTGCTACAGAACTTGAGCAGTAGTTTGTTCTTCCGTATCCCCTGAAACAAAGTGATTCGCCAGCCTTCACCAGGCGTACTATCTGTGGTGTTCCATTTAGTCCCGTAGAAAAAATTTTTATTTTACCTTGTTGTACAAAAAAAACTCCGAGAATAGGACTCCCTTCGTGAATTATATATTGATCTTGCAAATAGTATGACTGCTGTTTTTTTGTTTCAATCAAACGATGGTTCATAGATGATCCATAAAGCTTGAAGAAACATGAATGATTGATGCATTTATTACAGGAAATGGAACGTTTCGGTTTCATGGATTTTTTTTTATGACATGTCAAAGGTATAACTTTTTTTACTTGGTAGTAAATTATTTATAAATATGTGGGCAAAATTTTTTAAA
>JAUYDD010000230.1 GCA_030704765.1 Nanobdellota archaeon
AAAAGAAGGAGTTATATGGAATTGCCTTGCTTCAGGAAATGGGACAACTGATTTTGCAGATGCTAACAGGACTTTAAATGTAAGGCATGTTTATGTTAGTGAAACAATAACTCCTATTTCAGTTCTTGAAAATACTCCAACTAATGTATCTGTTTATGGGCATGTTAATATGAGCAATAGAGAAAATATAACTAATGAAAGTATTGGAATTTATTTAGATAGCAGTAGAATAACTTCTTGGTATGAATCTAATGGTGCATATATTGAGTGGCAGAATACTAGTTTTAAATATAGGAAACTGATAAATATAAGCAACAATAATAACTCAGCACTTAGTAATTATCAGTTTAATATTTCTATAGATACACAATTACTAATAAACAGTTCTAAACTTAATTCAAGTTGCAGTGATTTAAGACTTATTAATGCATCTGGTTATTCATTAGACTATTGGATACAAACAGGAACATGCAATTCTAATGATACTCAGGTTTGGATAAAACTTCCTTATGTTAATGCATCATCTTCATACACAGTATATCAATATTATGGCAATAATAGTGTTGCTGCAATTTCAAATTACAATTCTACTTTTTCAGGAAATAATGTTTATTTAAATGATAGTTTTGAAAGTGGTGCAATATGGACATACCGTGATGGAAACTGGCAGACACCTGCGCAAGATTGCAATACTGCTGGAGAAGGCTCTTGCTCTATAAATACTACAGATACTGATGGAGGAGCTGGCTCTATAAATGTAAGGGCATCAATGTCTATGTCAACATCTAATAGATATTTTCATTTGATGTACAAATGCAAACCTGATGCGCTGTGGGGATTTATGTTTAATAATGGTTCATGGAGATGTATACAGGGAAGTGGTACAACAGGATGCGGCTCTACTAATACAGTAACAGGCAGTTATCTTCCTGCAGTTGTTTGTGATAATACATGGAGGTATGCTGGGTATGACTTAGGAAAAAACAGTCGTGGCACAGTGACATCTCTTATTGTATATGACGGGAATTCTCAACCTGCGAATAAATCTATGTGGTTTGATGGTTTTATTATTACTAATACGACAGATAATGTGAATTATTCTATAGGCTCAGAAGAATCTTTAACCTCAACAAACTCTTTAGGAGATTATAACTATACATTTTCAGCAAATAAGGCAGCTGGAAATTATTCTGTTGTTGTAAATTTAACTTATTTAGGCATTGTTGGAAACAATTCTCAAATTTTAACTGTTAATAATACTGCTCCTCCACTATTAACAATAGTATCTCCTGTAAATAAAATTTATGCAACTTCAATTATTGACTTTAATATTTCTGGAAATGAAGCCCTTGATTTTTGCAAGTTTACATTAGATAATTGGGTAAGCAATCAAACTATAACTGAGTTTAATTCTAGTTATTTTAATTATACAAATTCTTCTATGGCAGAAGGAAGTTATACAGCTAAATTCTGGTGTAATGACACAGCTAATAATATAAATAATACAGAGCAAGTTAGTTTTACTTATTCAGAATTAGGAATTACATTTGTGGCTCCAACACCTGCAAATGGAACTATAACTACAAATACATCAATTGAAATTAATGCTTCAATTATTTATTATAATTTAACTGAAGTTAAATATAATTGGAATGGGACAAATTACACTCTTTATAATGATTCGCTTGTGTTGATGTATAATTTTGATAATAATACTGCTTTAGGTGAGGGAGCTAATAATTTTACAGCAGATGTTTCAAAATATAATAATTCAGGGAATTGTTCTGGAATGGGTGCTGGATGCAATTGGACAACTTCTGGAAAGTTTGGAGGGGCTTTGAGTTTTGATGGGGTGAATGATTATGTTAATGTTTCTGGAAGTTATCCTAGTGGTGCAAATTCAAGAAGTTTATGTTCATGGGTTAAACATGCAACTGGAATAAAAACAGGGAATGCACATCATGCTGTAAATTATGGGACTTATAACACTAATCAGGCATTTGGATTTATGGTTTATACAGGAAATACTTGGTGGTTCTTTGCTTATGGAGCAAGCAATGATTTTGATACTGGAATAAGTGTAAATACTAACTGGCATCATATTTGTATAACTTACAATGGTTCTTTGGTTAATTTTTATTATGATGGTGCTAATAGAAGTAGTGCTTCTCGAACATTAGCAACAACAAGTGGAAACTTTGTAATTGGAAGTAATCCTGGTGTTAGTGGAACTAATTATTTCAACGGCACAATTGACGAAGTCCGCATCTGGAACAGGTCACTAACAGCAACTGAAGTTTATGAAATGTATGTTTCTAACTTGAAAAAATATGATTCTAGTAACTGGAATTTATATATAAATCAATCGAAGAATTCTACAACTGGACTTGATGATGGGTTATATACATATCAGGCATTTGCTTCTGATAATGTAGCTAATTTGAGTAGTAGTACTGATGTGAGGACTGTGACAATAACAGTTTCTGATACAACAGCACCAACTTTAAATATAACTTACCCAATTAATGGAACAACTTATAATATTAACGTTTCAACATTAAATTATACTATTAATGAATTAGGAGGAAGATGCTGGTATTCAAACTCTTCTGGAGTTTGGAACTCTACTAATGTTTCAGCTGGAACTAATTTTACAAATGTGATTTCAAAAGAAGGAAGTAATACTTGGACTTTGTATTGCAATGATACAAGTGGGAACTTAAACTGGACTAATGTTACATTTAGTAAAGATAGTGTTTATCCGCAGATTAATTTCACAGCTCCTACACTTGGTAATGCAACAACAACTGCAAATACCTCTGTTGAGATTAATATTTCGATTAGTGAATTAAATTTAAATGAAGTTAAATATAATTGGAATGGGACTAATTATACTATTTATAATGATTCACTTGTTTTGATGATGAATTTTGAGAATAATACTGCTTTAGGTGAATGTTATGATAATGAAACTGAGATTTTGACTCTTGAGGAAGTGGATTGCAAGGAAGTTGATTGTGAGGATGAAAGTGTTGTGTGTGAAATAATAAGTTCTGAATCTCAGAATTCAGAAGATTCCAAATTTGCTGAGCAAAGCTCAGTTGATTATAATAAAAATAATCTAATAAATAATAATAATATGAAGAATGAGAAGAGGAATTATGAGAGAGAAACAAATTTGAATAATAAAAATCAAATAAATAAAAAAGAAAATGCTACTGAAAAAGTAGCATCAATGATAATGTATTACTCGCCCCGAGATTATAAAGATTATAATGGCATTAACTATATAAACTTTTCTGTTTGCAATAATGATGCAGAGGATTGCCTCAGTAGCATCAATGGTAATGCAGCGATCTCAAAAATCGTGTCTCACCCCGAGACTTCTGGGTTCGAATCCCAGCTGAGGCGCCTCTGCACATTTTATTCTCAAGATATTAAAAACAAAAAATGCTATATTAAAAAATGGAAGTACTTTTATGAATTAAATAGAACTGAGGAAGTTGCCACGCTTAATAATAAAACTCTTGAATTAGAATGGCAGAAGCCAACTGCTTATCAGGAGTTTGATAATTCTAAAATTAATAATGAGATGTATGAAGTTTCTCTTGAAGATGGCAGTGAGTTAGTTGTGAGCGAGAAGCATAAGGTTTATATCTCTCTCAATAATTTTTCAATATCTTCATCTGAAAAAACTTTGATTAATTCTTGTTTCTTCAATCTTATTTCTCTTGACCATATTGGAGTTTTGCCCAAATGCAGGGATAATGCAAAAAGTGGAAAATCTTTAATATCTGGTGATAACTTTTTAGCATCTAAAATAAATTCTTTATACTCTGATTTAGGAACAAATTTTACAATTCTCTTGATCAATAAAAGCAAGAATTCATATTCTGAATCAGATATATCTGAAGATTTTATTATTTGTTTTTTTAATCCTTTGATTTCAAAAAATACAAAATCTGGTGAGACTAATTTATATCCTATATGCCTCAATTCTTTAGTTAAACGAAATACTTTAGACTTATTAAAAAAGGAAAATAAAATATTAGTGTCTAATATCAACAACATTTTTTATTCATGCAGTTTAGCTACTTTGTCCTTTACAAACTCTGAAAATTCTCTAGCTTCTTTATCTGAAAGTTTAGATTTAGAAGCAATTGATTCTCCAATCTCAAACATTAATTCTTCTTCTATTCCTTCTTGCAAAGCTTTATCTATAGCTCTTTTAACCAATTTGTCAAATTCCAAATTTTTTGAAATAGATAATATTTCTTTTTCAAATTCATCAGGTAATCTAATACATATTTCTGCCATGCAAGAAACTAAAGAAAATGATTATAAAAAACTTCCTATAGAAGATTTTAACCTAAAAGGAGTAAAAGAATTTGAAATTGCTGAATCTGATAATTCAGTTAATGATAGAAATTATGTTGATAATATTATCAGCAAAGAGGGAGGAGCAAGTGGTAGAGAAAGTGTAGCAAGTAATAAAAAAATCGAGATTTCTGACTTTTCACTTCAGAAAATCACTGATGTTTATTCACATTTGAATCAGAAGGATGCAAATGAAATTTATTTTATGAATTCTTTTGGAGAACCTGTTAAAGTTAAGTCAATTGAGAAAGTTCCGTATTCAGGCAAGATTTATGATGTTGATGTGAAGAATGATATCATATTAGTGCGCCGTAAGTCGTTGGTGGTTGGTAGTGAAATTATTAATGACAAACAACAAACTACAGACTCAGATGATTATGGAATTTGGAGCGGGAATTCAAACAATAATAATTTTACAGCAGATGTTTCTAAATATAATAATTCTGGAAATTGTACTGGAATGGGTGCTGGATGCAATTGGACAACTTCTGGAAAGTTTGGAGGAGCTTTAGTTTTTGATGGGGTGGATGATGGAATAAATATAACTGATAGTGAAAGTTTAGATAGTGCTACAGGAGCGTCACAACCAAGAACTGCAAGTATTTGGTTAAAATTTAATGATGGAGGGGTTGATGTTATTACAGAAAAAGGGACAGCAAATCATTTCTATTGGTTAACTGATGGTAGCAGTATAGTAGCATGGTCTTGCAAAGGTGGCGGTTCTACTGATGTATCTGAAGATACAGCCCATGCAAATAATATATGGATTAATTATGTCGGAGTATTTAATGGAAGCATGCTTAGTATGTACAAAAACGGACTACTTCAAACAGAAACAAACAATATAGGAGGAACATGCCCGAATGATGATAACAATAATCTATTATTAGGAAAAAGAGCAGATAATAGTTATAGTTTCAACGGCACAATTGACGAAGTCCGCATTTGGAACAGAAGTCTTTCAGCTTCTGAAATTTATCAACAATATGTTTCTAATTTACAAAAATATAATTCAACTCAATGGTATTTATATGTGAATCAGTCGAAGAATGCAACCACAGGATTAGATACAGGAGCATATACATATTTTGCTTCTGCAAAAGATGTTGCTGGAAATGAGAATTTGAGTGAGACAAGGACTGTGAGTGTTGATACAACTGCACCAATAGTGAATTTAGTGAATCCTGCAAATAATACATTATCAAATTCATTGACACAGTATTTTGCAGCAAATAATAGTGATGGAATTGGATTATTGAATACAACACTTTATGTTTGGAATTCAACTACAACATTGATTAATAATACAGAAAACAGAAGCATTTCTGGAATAAGTAATGTTACTAACATTTCAATTATACTTCCTAGAGATGATAATTACACATGGAATTATTATACTTGTGATAATGCAGGAAATTGCGCTTGGAATAATACTAACTGGACAGTTAGAATTGATTCAACAGCTCCAAATATAACAGAGATTCTTGCTATTAATGTTTCAAATGTAAGTGGCGGTGTTGTTCCTCGAGGAACAAATGTCACAATTAATGCAACTGTGACAGGAATTACAAATGGAACTGGAAATGTCTGGGTGAAAATATGGCAGGGCGCTGTTGGTTCAGCTATTGTAATCTGGCAGGGATTCCTGAACTGGATTAGTGGGAATTTATGGTCTGTGACTGTGCAGACAAACTGGACATGGCCTCTTGGAGTTGTAAATTATACTGTTTATGCGAATGATACACTTGGAAATGAAAGAAGCATCAATGGAACATTTAATACCACAGGAGGAATTATATATTTACCAGCAGGATTTGAATATTATATGAATGGTTCAGTCAATATAACCATAACTAATGGAACTGTTTATCATGATAATCAATATGTTAATTTCACTAATTCAACTTATGGAAAAAGACTGCAATTATATGCATTGTTAAGCAGCCAAAATATGAACTTGTCAAATCTTTATTTATCATCCAGCTCTACAAAAACAGCGGTCAATCTAACAAATGTCAGTGGAATAAATGCTAATCATACAATATTTGTTCCTAATGCATCTAATGAAGGAGTATATGTCTGCCCTAATGCAATTATATTAAATGATATCAATGTAAGCTGCCCTAATATAATAAGATTTACAAAATCAGAAGCTGTTTCAGGAACCTCTAAATCAACTGTCTATGTTTCAATGGAAGGCAATAATTATAAGATAGATAACCTGACTGGAACAGGCGCAGGTGATGATTCACTTGCTCCAAGGATTAATTTTACAGCTCCTACTCCTGCTAATGCAACTACAACAGCAAATACTTCTGTTCAAATCAATGTTTCAATTAGCGAAGCTAATTTAAATGAAGTAAAGTGGAATTGGAATGGGACGAACTTTACGATTTATAATGACTCGCTTGTGTTGATGATGAATTTTGATAATAATACTGCTTTAGGTGAATGTTATGATAATGAGACACAAATTATGACTGAAAATGGGTGGAAATATTTCTATGAATTAAATGGAACTGAGAATGTTGCAACTCTTAATTCAACTTCAGGTGAAGTTGAATTTGAAAAGCCAATGGCTTATCAAGAGTTTAATAATTCTAAAATTAATAATGAGATGTATAAAATTAATTTAGAGGATGGGAGTGAGCTTTCTGTGAGTGAGAAACATAGGGTTTATGCTTCAAAGAATCAGCAAAGAAACTCTTCAACAAATCTATCTTCATATAGTATGAATAATTTACCTTCAAAATCTTTTGGTCTTGATTTTTGTTTAAGAAATGTAGAAAATGAATCTATTAATAATTGTGGCTTATCTTGCGGTATCCTTAACCAAACAACTGAAAATATATCCTCTCTTGATAATTTTTTAAAATCAATATCATTAGTTACAAATACCCGTTTTTCAGATTTTGAAATTTGTGCTAATACATTATCAGGAGTTCTTTTTGATGAAGTTATTACATCAAATCCTTCCTGTAATAGAAATCTTTCTAATCTTTTCTTAACATTTTCATCTCGTAAAAATTTAAGCTTTGAGCGGGACACTGAATTGGACATTATCACCACCTCTAGTCAAATCTGCAGCGTATTGCAAAGCTGTTTGGATATGTTCAATAGTCAAGGAAGGGTAATCTTCAATAATTTCAGTTATGCTAAGTCCACCTTTGAGCATTTCAAGAACCTGCCAGACCATAATTCGAGTATCTTTGAAAGTAGGCTTGCCATGACAAATCTCTGTGTCTGCAACAATATAAGGGTTAATTTCGATTCTCATTGTGATGAGTCTAATAATAATGATTATTTAAGTTTTTCTATGATAAATTTATCTGATTTCTCTCTTAAAAAAATAACTGATGTTTATTCATATTTGAATCAGAATGATTCAAATGAAGTTTATTTCTTGAATTCAAGAAATGAGCTTGTTTTAGTTAAATCTATTAAAAAAGTTCCATATTTAGGCAAGATTTATGATGTTGATGTGAAGAATGACATTGTGCTTGTGAGAAGAGTGAATAAAAATTCTTGGTTGAATAATAAATTGGTTGATAAGGGATTATCTTTTTTTGATATAAATCCTGTCATGATGATCAAAGTCTTCAAAAATAATAGTATCTCCTTTTACAAAAAAGAGCAGAACAAAACTTCCAATTTGAACTCTTTTAAAATCACTCAAATCATGTCTAAGATTCTTGAAATGCATGATAGCAACAATATCCATCTCAGCGATTTGAGTTATCTTCTTTTGTACAGCGCAGAACAAAGGAAAATTTTTCTTTTTAATTTTTCTCAAGATGTCATCAATTTTAGAACTATCTATTTTCATAATGAATCACAAAATTTATTAAACTCATCTACTGTTCTTGATTTACCTGATGATTTCTTAGAGGATTTTAATTTTTCTACATATTCTTCTCTTAATTCAAGTTCATCAACAGGATACCAATCAATTTTATCACAGAATTCTTGGTCATCTATTGACAAAGTTCCAGTTTGCTTAAATCTTTCAAATATATCTTGTTTCATTAATCTAATTACAGCTTTAGATAATAATTCAAAATCTAATTTTACATTATCAGATTTAAGTAATGTTTCTTCCATGACGATTGGTAATAATAATGATTATTTAAGTTTTTCTATTAAGGATTTTGTTAATGTAGTAAGGGATGAAAAAGATAGGTTAAATAGCAAGGAAGTGGGAGCAAATAAAAATAATTATGGAATCTGGAGTGGGAATTCAAATAATAATAATTTCACAGCAGATGTTTCTAAATATAATAATTCAGGAAATTGCACTGGGATGGGTGCTGGATGCAATTGGACTTCTAATGGCAAGTTTGGAAATGCAATAAGTTTTGATGGGGTGAATGATTATGTTAATGTTGGTGAAAGAGAGAGCTTAAATAAATCTATTCTTCCAATAACTATTAGTGCATGGATTTATAAAATTGATAATAACGTAGGTCCTATATTTGCATCAGATACCAATACTGCTGCGACTGGTAATTATTATGGTTTCTGGTTTATGATTTCTGGTAGTAATACTATTAATTTAGGTTTTGGGGATGGAACTGGTGCTGGGTCTTCTAATAGACGCTCTAAAGTGAGTTCTAGTAACATAAACTTAAATGAATGGGTTCATGTTATTGCGATAATTAGAGGAGCAACTGATATGGATTTATATATCAATGGAGTAGATGCAGGTGGAAGTTATAGTGGAACTGGCGGGGCTATGACTCATAATAGTTATAAATCTTTCATTGGAATTTATGGAAGTGGAAATGGAGATCCAGTACTATATTTCAACGGTTCCATCGACGAAGTCCGCATCTGGAACAGGTCACTAACTGCAATTGAAGTTTATCAACTTTATGCTTCAAATTTGCAGAAATATAATTCTACACAATGGTATTTGTATGTGAATCAGTCGAAGAATTCTTCGACTGGACTTACTGATGGAGCATATACATATTTTGCATCTGCAAAAGATGTTATTGGAAATGAGAATTTGAGTGAGAAGAGGACAATAACTATTAGCACAAACACAGCTCCTACAATCTCATTAACAAGCCCCTCAAATGGAAACTCTTCTACAGACAGGACTCCTGCATTTGTTTTCAGTGGAACTGATGCAGAAGGGAATAGTCTTATCTATGACATTAATATAACTTGTATTGGGGGATGCTCTGCTGATAATAGGCTGATTGAAGATATTCCTCAGGCAAATTATACACCAACCTCTGACTTATTGCGTCTATATGATAATAGTTATTATTATAACTGGAGTGTCAGGGCTTGTGAAAATGCAACAACTGAACTATATTGCTCTAATTGGTCAAATCCATGGACATTAAATATATCAGGATATCTAGAGATAAATCTCAGCTCTAAATACCTGAATTTTGGAAGCATGACTGTTAATGAAAACAAGAACACTTCTAATGATTCTTATTCACCCATTATTATTAATAATATTGGAAATTGTTATGCTAATATAAGCATGAATGCAACTCAGTTATGGACATCAATACCATACTCAGCTAGTAATTATTTCATGGCAAAAATAAGGGCATATACTGGAAATGCAACATGGGCAAATACTTCATGGATGCAATTGCCTCCAATAACAGGGCTGATTATAGGAGTTGATAAACTGAATTATTCAAGTGATAAAGGAAGCGTTAAAGTAGATGTATCTTTGACAGTTCCGCAAATAGAGACTCCTGGAAACAAATCTGGCAATATAAATTTCATAGCAAGTTTAGGAGAATAAAAATGAAAAATGGAATTATAAAAACTGAAAGAATGGATAAGAGAATAAATTTACTAGAAAATGAAGGAGATTATATTAATATTAATAGCAATTCACCTTTTATAAGCATCATTATGGTGCCCAAAGAAAATGAAAATAATAGTCTTGTTTTGTTCATCAATCCTGAATTTGAGGATTTGATTCTTTATAATATGAACTCTTCTTTCACCAGCAAAATCATAGGAAAGAGGCTTGTAGTGGTAAGGATTTTCAATAATTTCATTGATTTTATTATTGAGAATTTTTTTAAGAATAGGATTTTTTCTAGTAGACTTATCAATCTCTTTTTCACAAGATGGAATGAAAGTATATTTATAATTCATTTTAATGAATCAAAGAATTCTTCAGCAGAGGCATATTTTTTGCCCGGAACCTCTTCCCTTAACCTTCTTTTTAACTCTTCTAAATGCTCTGGTTTTGGAGGCATTTCATCAACAGGATGCCAATCAATCTGTTCACAGAATTCCCAATCTTCATCAGTTACTTCTCCTGTTTGTTTGTATCTTTCAGATATGTCTTTTTTCATTAATTTTATCACTGCTTTAGCTAATAACTTCGAATCTAACTTTAGTTCTTCTTTTGATAGTGATATATTTTCCATAAATGAGTTTAATAATTCAGATTATATAAACTTTTCCACTGGAAACAGAGGTTTAATAATTAATTTACAGAAATATAAAGATGATTATTATAAATTATCTGTTTACATTAACAAAGGAATAGATTTTATTTCGAATTTATTCTCATATAGAGTTATTATATTACCTTTAAAATCTTCTGTATTTTTTAATTCATCCAATAATTTAATCTTTGAATGGGATGTTAATAATGACATTTTCTTTTCCCCTTGCAATATCAGCAGCATATTGCAATGCTGCATTGATATGTTCTCTAGTCAAAGAAGGGAATGCATTTATAATCTCTTCAAAAGGTGCTCCATCTCTAAGCATTTCGAGGATTTGCCAGACCATCACTCTAGTTCCATTAAATGTAAGCTTTCCATGACAGATATTGCTGTCTGCAACAATATAATCATTAATTTCAATTCTCATTATGGATTAAATAATCTAAGTTGTATAAATTTTTCCAAAAAGGAGGAAATAAAAAGGTATTTATATACATAATATTATGTATATTTGTACATAAATAATAAATTCATAAAATGGAAACAGAAATCAGGATAATAAAGCATTTGATAGAGAATAGAAAAGAGTTTACAATAAGGGAATTGTCCAAATCAATCAAATCAGATTATAAAATTACACATACTGCTGTTAAAAGATTAATAGATAAAGATATAATATCTTCTAAAAATATTGGTAAGTCTATTTTGATTAAATTTAAAGACAAATTAGCTAAGGAAGTTTTAGAAGTAGAATTTGTTCGAAGAGAGGATATATTGAAAAATAAAAATATTAAAGTCATGCTTGATAATATTAAGAATAATATTAAAACAGTAGGTTATATCTTGATTTTATTTGGATCCTATGCTAAAAAAATAGAAAGTGCAAAATCAGACATAGATTTGATATTTATTGTTTCCAATATAAAAATAGAAAAAGAAATAGATAGTGCTATATCCTTATTGCCTTTAAATATCCATCATCATGTTTTTTTAGAAAAGCAATTCTTGAATATGAAAAACTCCCAAGAATCAAATATAGTGACTGAAGCAATAAAAAACAATGTTATACTGCATGGAATAGAAGGATTTTACGAATTAATCAATAAAGGAGGAAGTATATGATATGATAGACAAGAAAAGAATTGAAGAATCAAAGAGTAATTTTAGCATCTATCTAAAGGATGGTTTATTAAAAAAAGAGTTTAATGATATTTCTATGAATGCATATGCAAAAAATTCTGATTTATCATTAAAGTTAGCTGATAAACTCATAAATGACAAGGACTTAAGGCCTTATCTATGGGTTGTTGTTACTTCTTATTATTCTATGTTCTATATTGCAAATGCAGTTATACTAAAACTCGGATACAAGACCTCTTATAAAATAGTCCACAAAGTAACTAGTGATGCTTTGATTGTTTTGGTTTTAGATAAATTAAAAAAAGAATTATTAGAGGAATACGAGCAAATAAGAGATGATGCTTTAGAAATAGCTTCAGCAAGAGCAGAAGAGATTATAAAAAATTATGAAAATGAACTTGATAAGAGGTCGAGGTTTCAATATAATATGAGTGAAGAGGCAAAAGAAAACAAGGCAAGAACTTCATTAAATAGGGCTAAAGAATTCGTGTTTGAAATGAAAAAGATATTGGAGAATAAAAATGAACAATAAAGCAATATCCAAATTCAGCAAGATAATGATAATAGCCCAGGCTCTTTTGGTATTTTCTGTATTGGGAATATTGTATTTTTATGTTCCAAGAGTATCTGGCAGCATAAATGGAGAAACATCAGACTTGAAAGTCATAAATGGAAATGCAATATTAATTGATGACAATCCTGAATTTGAATCTCCAATGAAAATAGATACTGATAAATTCAATATGTCTGATATAGAATTTAGCCCAGGCATTTATTATGTGAAACCAGTTGGACTTATTGAAGGAACTGTAAAAAAATATGAAATAAAATCCAAAGCAGGCTTAGAGATTGATTTAAATAAATCTGTAATAAAAAATGTTGGAAATGTTGCATTAAACATAAGTTTCGAAGGAGACAATGGCACAGAAGGCCTTACTATACTTGATGTGAAAGTAGAATATGGAATAAATGAAAGTGAAGTAAATATATACAAAGGAGAGATGAAATGAAAAATCCATTCTATCAAAAAAATAAAATAAAACCTAGATTAAATAAGAGTTTATTGCTATTATTTTTATTGATACTATTTTTTAACCTAATCTTGATTCAAAATGCATATGCAATTGGAATAACGCCTGCAAGAAATACTATGTATTTCTCCCCTAATTTAGAGGAAATGGCTGTTGATGCCTCTTTTACTGTTGTTAATTCTGAGCATAAAGACATGAATATAGGCTTTACAGTCCAAGGTGAATTAAAAGATTATATAATTTTTGAAAAAAATACAGCTAGCTTTAAATCTAATGAAGGCCAAAAAAGCTTTATCTATAAAGTCAATATATCCAAGTATGATGCTCTATCACCAGGACTTCATAAAGGAGAGATAGCAGCAATTGAACTTCCAAAGGATATTAATGATTCTGGAATGATTGTTAAAGCAACTGTATCAGTAGTCACCCAAGTTTATGTCCATGTTTCATATCCAGGAAAATATATAGAAGCAAACATGGATATTATACCTAAAGAAGATGGCATAGTGTATATTTATTTGCCTGTGGTTTCCAGGGGAAATGAGACTATAAATAAATTAAAAGCAAATATTGATATATTTGATGAAAATGGAAATAAAAATAAAAGCTTAAAAACTGATGAAACAAGCTTGAAACCTTCTGAGAAAAAAGAATTATCAGCAATCTGGGAATATCCAAAAGAAGGAAAATATAAAGCAGTAGCTGAAATAGATTATGATGGTGTTAAGAAAAAAATAGAAAAAGAGTTTTTTATAGGAGAAGACTTAAAAGTTTTAAGCGTGAGTGTTAATGATTTCAAACTTGGGCAGATTGCTAAAATAAAGATTTTAGTAGAGAATAAACAAGAATATGATATAAATAACAGTTATGCTAATCTTAAGGTCTATGATTCTAATTATAAAACAATTGAAAACTTAAAGTCTGAAGTGTATAGCATACCATCATCAACAACAAGAGAGATGTATATATATTGGGACACTGAAAAAACCAAAGAAGGAAGATATGATTCTGACCTTAAAATAGATTATGAGAAGAAGTTCATAACTAAAAAATTCAAGATAGACATATCTCAAAATTCTATGAAACTTTCAAGTGTAGGTTTTGCAATTGCTGAAGAAAGTCCTGAAAGCAAGATGAGCCTTTTCACTTTGATAATGATAATTGCTGCAATATTCGGATTATTGAATCTTTCATGGTTTATCTGGTGGATTAGGTCAAAAAAGAAGAGAGCAAGATAATGATTTAATTGTTTAAACAGTTAACTACAGTAATGTTTATAAGCTATAATCATTTTAAAATAATATGCTTACAAAAAAGATGGTGTTAGTGCTTGTAATAATAGCTTTGGCATTAGCAATAGTTTCTATTTCATTAAATAGCATATCTTCTGAAGAAAAGGTGTCAACAACAGCTCCTTCTGGAAATTTAAAAACATCTGAAATTGGGCAGGTCGGAGTTATTGTGAGCCCTCCTTTAGTTGAAGATAAGGCTGCTGCTGGATAAATATGGCAAAAACAAAAAAAGTGAAAAAAAATAATGAAGCTAAAGGCATATGGAAGATAATAGGTTATCTTTCTATAGCTGTCATTGTAATTTCTTTAATCACACTTGGAATGAAGCTCACAGGCTATGCTTCAACAGACACAGGTGAAATCAACCTGACTGTAGAAACTTCCACTAATATTAATTTTTCTGATGCTTTGATAAATTTTGGTTCTGGACAGGTAAATTTAGGACAAGTAAATGCTACACTAGAAAGCAATGGCACTTGTACTAATGGAAACTGGACATGGGCAGCTTCTGATAATCTTTCTCTTGAAAATATTGGAAATGTGAATGTCTCTATTGATTTGAAAGCTGGAAAGACTGCTGCAGTTTTTTTAGGAGGCTCTAGCCCCCTATATCAATATAAAATATTAAACAAAGAGACAACTAGCTGTACAAATTGGTCAGGTGTTTTAATGGACACTTGGTATGCAGTTAATACAACAAGTGCTGGGACTGAAGGCACAAGAATATGCAGTCCATTGAAGTTTAATAGCTCAGCAAACAGCATATATATTGATGTGAGATTAATGATTCCTTCTGACTCTAAGACAGGAGTATTGACTGATGCATTGACTGCAACAGCTACTGCTATGTGATTTGCTTAAGTGTTCTATAGAGTTTTGCTATAGAGAAGTTTGAATAATTAATATTCTGAAATTTACAACCTCTAAAAATTGTAAATTTCAGCGTTTCAAACTTCTTATTAGAGAATTTTGGTAATGTCAGAAATTAAACCACATCTTTTAAGATGTGGATGTTAGTTTGTTTTAATTTCTGAGCATCCTAAAAACAAGGGCCAATCAAACCACACTCGCCAGCAGGCGATTTTTTGCCGTGGCAAAAAACCTTTAGGATGTGGTGGCCCATTGTTTTTTTGATTTTGCAAAATTCTCTATAAAAATCCATATGGATTAAAGAGATTCATAATA
>JAUYDD010000029.1 GCA_030704765.1 Nanobdellota archaeon
CACCCTAAAGGTTTTTTGCCACAGCTAAAAAATCGCCTGCTGGCGAGTGTGGTTTGATTGGCCCTTGTTTTTAGGATGCTCAGAAATTAAAACAAACTAACATCCACATCTTAAAAGATGTGGTTTAATTTCTGACATTATTAAATTATAAACTATATGATATTATTTTTTATTAATTATATCCTGAAACTGCTATTTTAAACCATTCTTCAAACATTTTTTTTAATGCTTTAGCTTGATCTTCAGATTTTACATTCTGTCTGACATATCTATATTTTATATAATCTCTTAAAGCATTTTTATCTAAATCTAATAAATCTCTACCTAGTAATTCTAATCCATATTTATTTTTACCAATACGAATAGCTTCTAATAATCTACTATGTTCATAAGGTCTTCCTCTATTTCTTAATAGAGTATAAGGTGTATATAAAAAAGGTAATTTATATTCTTCAAATATTCCTTTACCTTTTTCTTTTAGTATTGAGATTTCTTCTTTTGTTATAACTTGATCAATTAATTTTTTTGCAAGAGGCCTGTATAGTCTTATTTCAGTGTCTAAATAAATCTCAGGTGATTTAGGTGATATAATCACAAGAGGATTTTCTTTACTAACTATTCCATTATTCATATAAAAAATCTATATCAAAGGTTTTTAAATACTATCTTATTAGAATATATATTTTCACATCTCGTCCATTGTTTCAATTCCTAAAAGATGCAAAGCATTATGCATACAAGTCCTGAATGCATCAACCAGCCTTAATCTAAAGGCTTCTTCAGATTTGTTCTTGTCGTTTAGGACAGGGCATGCATGATAAAATTCATTGAAAATTTGAGCAAGTTCATGAGCATAATTTGCAATAACTGCTGGATTTAATTCTTTTTCTGACCTTATCACTATTTCAGGAAAATCAGAGATCTTTTTAATCAAGGATATTTCTTGATTTACTAAATCATGTTCTAGTTTTGTCTTTACTTTTTCTTTAGATTTATTAAAATTCTTAGCTTTTCTTATAATTGAACTTGCTCTTGCATAGCTATATTGCAGATAAGGTCCTGTATTTCCTTCAAAATTCAAAGCTTGCTCCCAAGTGAAATTAATGTCTTTTATTGGTTCACTTTTCAAGATTATATATTTTATTGCGCCTACACCTACTTGTTGTGGATCTCCTTTTGTCTTTCTTTTATTTATCTCTTCAGCTGCTTTTTCATTTGCTTTTTTCAACACATCTTCTAAAAGAATTATATTTCCTTCTCTTGTTGAAAGTATCTCATTACCAAACCTTATTGTTCCATGAGGAACATGCACCATATCATTTGCAAATGGATAATTCATCTTTTTCATGAATGAAAACAAGGATTCAAAATGCTCTATCTGACGAAGGTCTGTCTCATATATCAGCTTGTGGAACTTATATTTTTTATAACGCTCGTATGCAGCACCAATATCATATGTCAAATAAGAAGCAGTCTTATTCGAACGCAAGATGAATTTCTTTTTTTCTGGATTTTTTTCATCTGGAATAAAATATACTCCTCCTGCCTCATCTGTTTTAGCAAGACCGCTTTTTTGTGCTGTCATCACTAATTCTTTTCCTCTTCTTTCATAATATCCTTGTCCTGTTGAATCATGAAAACTCACTTTCAATAAATCATAGACTTTATCAAATCCTTTTATAGATGATTTATAGATATCTTCCCATATCTTCTTAGTTTTTTTGTCTCCTAATTCTAATAATCTTATTTTTTCTTTAGCTTTATTAGTCCATTCATTATCTATCAATTCTTCTTCTGTCTCCATCTGCACTTCAGATTTCTCTTCTTTACAGAACTTGACATATAATCTCAAGAGTTCATTTACTGGATCTTTTTTTAAAGCTTCTTTATCCAGCCATAGTTCATATGCAATAATCAATTTTCCTATATGAAGCCCTACATCTCCTAGATAATTCAAGCCAACAGACTTGTAATCAAGATAATCGTATATCCTCATCAAGGAATCTCCTATGATTGTACCTCTGATATGGCCCATATGCATTGGTTTACCAATATTAGGTGATGAATAATCCACTAATATTGTCTTTTTCTTACCAATTGATGATTTTCCAAAATTTGAGTTAATTGAAAGTATTTTTTCAGCTAATATCTTCTTATTTATGAAAAAATTAAGATAAGGCCCCTTGGATTCCACTTTAACGAACTCTTTTGGAAGTTTTTTAATAAGTTCTTTAGCTAAATGCTCTGCTATTATATTTGGAGCTTTTTTCTCTTTTTTTCTTAAAATAAAACAAGGAAAAGCATAGTCTCCCATTTCAATTGAAGGGGGAATTTCAATTAGGTTTTCAATTTCTTCTTTTTTTAATCGAGTTTGTTTTATTAGTAATTCAATTAATAATTGTTTAAACATGAAATAGATAATAAAACAGTGTTTATAAAATTATTTTATATCTGGGAAAACAATTATAAATCCTAAAATATATCTTTAATAATCATGTCAGATAAAAAATGCATTTTATGCAATGAAACTATGGATGAAGAACATGGCAAATTAAAAGGCACCATAGTAAAAGTTCTAAATGAAAAGAAAAAAACTGAGTTTATTTATATATGCCCTTCATGCCAGAAACAAGAAAATTGGATTGAAAAAGCTAAAATAAAAGGTGCTTAGATATTTTTTAATTAAAACTTCAACATAAAATAGTCTAGAAAATCCTATTTTAATTAGCTTATCAAAAAAACAATGGGCCACTACACCCTAAAGGTTTTTTGCCACGGCAAAAAATCGCCTGCTGGCGAGTGTGGTTTGATTGGCCCTTGTTTTTAGGATGCTCGAGAATCGAAAACTGTAACATTTGCTACGACCTCACGATAAATCATGAGGTTTTCGATTCTCGACATAATAAATTATGGAGTTATCAATTTCTGACATATATGCAATAACTACATATAATCTTAAAAACCTGCTCTAATATTTCTGTTTTGATGTATGAACATAAAATCAAGTCCATTGAAGAACTAAAAGAGATTCTTGATAGCTATAGATTTAATGGAAAAAGGATTGTCTTATGCCATGGATGCTTTGATCTTGTTCACTATGGACATATTTTGCACTTTCTAAATTCAAAAGAACAAGGAGATATTCTAGTTGTTACAGTAACTCCTGACAAATTTATTCAAAAAGGGCCAGGAAGGCCGTTTTTTAAGGAAGATATAAGAATAAAACATCTTGCAAACATAGAATGCATAGATTATGTCACACTTAATAAATGGGATACTGCAATAGAAACAATTAAGGTATTGAAACCTCATATTTACTCTAAAGGAAAAGAAGTTTTAGATAACAAAACTATTGATGAGATAAGTTCAGAATCTTTGACTAAATCCAATCTTTCTTTGGAAATTGAAGCATTAGAATCAATTGGAGGAAAACTTCATTTAACTGATGACTTAACTTTTTCATCATCTAATATCCTGAACCAAATAGCTTCAATGCTGCCTGAAGAAACCAAGATTTACCTATCAGAGCTAAAAAAGAACTTTAACTCAGAATATATGGTAAAAGTTTTAGAATCTTTAAATGATATAAGAGTTCTTGTTATAGGGGATTCTATTTTAGATGAATATATTTATTGCCATGTCCTGGATAAAGTTGGTAAAGAGCCAATTGTAGCTTATAAGTTCATGAGTTCAGAGACCTATCTTGGAGGTGCTTTTGCTGTAGCAAGTGATTTAACAAGTTTCACAAATAATATTAGCTTAATAACTTGCATAGGAAAAAATAGCTATGAATTTATTGAGACTAATCTAAACAAATATATAGAAAGAAACATTTTTATCCAAAATGAATCAGAAACTTTAGTAAAAAAGAGGTTTGTTGACTATTATAAAAATATCAAGAATTTCGAGATTTATAATACAGACGGATTAATTTTAAATAAAAATACAGAAGATAAAATCATAAAATACCTTAATGATAATCTTCATAGATTTGACCTTATAATTGTTGCAGATTTCGGCCATGGCTTTATTACTGAAAAAATTTTAGATTATTTAACTAACTGCAATAAATTTTTAGCTATAAATTGCCAATTAAATGCTGGAAATTTTGGATATAATTTTATCACAAAATATAAAAAAGCAGATTTTGCCTCCATAAATAGCAGGGAATTAAGGCTTCCTTTTCAAGAAAAAAACAGTGATATTAAAATACCAATAAAAAAACTAAGCGAGAAATTAAATCTTCATATGATCAATGTGACACTTGGAAAATCCGGGAATATATACTATCATAAAGGAGAACATTATCATGTTCCTGCCTTTACTGAAAGTCCAATAGATACTGTTGGAGCAGGAGATGAAGTTTTAGCATTGACTTCTTTACTATCTTATAAAAATGCCCATCCACAAGCAATTAGTTTTCTTGGAAATTGCATAGGTGCTCTTGCAGTAAAAATAATGGGAAATAAAAGCCAAGTGAGCCTGACAGAATTGAAAAAGTTTGTGTCTTATATTATGAGATGATTTTATTTATTTATCATATCAGGTATTGCAATGCGTATTCCTCTGAAAACAGGGAATTTATCTAAAAAAACTGGAATAGTATCAATATTCATTTTATATAAGATTGTATGTTCTTTTAATATACCCAAATCTCCATGCATTCTTTGAACGAGTTCTTTAACAGATAATTTAGTCGTTATTTTAATTACTCCAAAAGGGCATAATTTTCTATCGTCATATAGATAGACTTCACCAATATTGAATTCTCCCCATTTAAGCTTAAATTCTTCTTTCATTTCCTCAGCTAGATGATGACTCCAATAATGCCCTAAATCAAAGTTAGAACCTCCATATTCAAGATTCTTTAATACTAAATCTGGAGTTGAACCTGGAGTTGCTATACAATTCTCTGCAATACCCACTCCTTTTGCTCTCTGGATTAATAAAAATTCACAGCCATTTGAAGCAAACAATAAATGACCTAAACCAAAATATCTTGCTCTAAAATCAAGACTTAATTGATTTTTTAATAGGATCTCTTCAATTGTTTCTCCTTCTCTATAAATTTCAGGCAATAATTCCCAAGGTTTTCCATCTAATCTTGTTGCAGCATAATCATAATAACCTCCTTGTATTACATTCATAGGAGTTGTTATTTCATCTGTTGCAATAATTACAGGACCATTAAATTTACCTTCGCTATCCCATTTTTTTCCAATAGCTTCTTTATAAAGTTTTAAAACTTCAGGAACAGAATAATTACCCTCCCTAACAATAAGCTCTAATTCGCTAATATTAGTCAATCTGTCTGTATTTACAATTGTTCTTGATAATTCTTCAAAATCCTCTATATTCTTTCCATCAAGAGAACAAACTAACTTTGTTAATGAATCCTGTCCTATTTTCGGATCTAAAGAATATGCGTATAGTTTTTGGCCTTGGCCCAAATCATGGATATAAGGTGATATTTCAGTCATTTCTTTATTTAATTTTAATCCTATATAAATATATCTAACTTATTTGCTCTGTCCGAAGTTCTTCGAACTTCGTCCAGAATTGTATTTTCAGTGCAAAGATAGCTATTTTTTCTAAGTAAATTCAGAAAAATTAGTCAAAATACTTTATAAAATCTAATTCTGGATAGAGTATATCTATTAATCCCTAAATACACAATATATTTAAACGTATTTTTCTAAAATATAAACATGTCAAAAGTATTGGTTACAGGAGGTTTTGGATTTATAGGAAGTGTATTGACTCCGAAATTATTAAAAAAGGGTTATGATGTTAAGATTTTGGATTCATCATTATTAGGTTTTGATAATTTAGACTTCATAAGAGATAAAATAGAAGTTATTAAAGGAGATTTAAGAGATTTAAAATGTTTAAAAAAAAGTTTAGAAGGCATAGATTATGTTATACATCTTGCAGCTATATCTAATGATGCTTGCACTGATCTTGACCCAGAATTAGCTTATGAAACTAATGTTAAAGCAACTGAAAATTTAGTTAATCTATCAAAATCAAATAAAATTAAAAGATTTATTTATATGTCCAGTAGCGGGGTATATGGATTAAAAAAAGAAGAAGATGTAACTGAAGACCTTATTTTGGAACCAATAACCACTTATTCAAAATCAAAAAGAGATGCAGAGAAGATAGTTTTAAAAGCAAATGATAAAGATTTCCCAACAATTGTAATAAGATCTGCTACAGCTTGTGGCTTTTCTCCAAGAATGTGTTTGGACCTGACTGTCAATATTCTAACTATACAGGCTTTGACAAAGGGGGTTATTACTGTTTTTGGAGGAAATCAAAAAAGGCCAAATATTCACATAGAAGATATAACTGATTATTTTATTGAATTATTGGAAGCTGATGAAAATAAAATTGCAGGACAAATATTCAATGCAGGTTCTGAAAATAAAACTGTTTTAGAGATTGCTGAAATCATAAGATCGGTTATTGGAGAACATGTTAGAATAGATGTTATCAAGTCCGAAGACAACAGGTCTTACCATATTTGTTCGAAAAAAATAAAAGATGAGCTTGGGTTATATCCTAAAAAGTCTATTAAAGATGCTGTTGAAGATATTAAAAATGCTTTTGATAGTGGTTTAATATCTGATGCAACTGATCCCAAATACTTTAAAATAGAATTATTAAAAAAGAATCTTAAAAAGATTAATAAACCTTAATTTTTTTATAAAAAAATGATAAAAATATCTACAGACCACCATAAATTAATCTATCATCCAAAAAGGGTTGCAGAATGGATAGAAAAAGATGATTGCTTCCCTGTTTTTGTAGAAATTAGCCCTACAAATAGATGTAATCATAAGTGTGCTTTTTGTGCATTAGACTGGGTTGAAAGAGGAGGCAGGGATATTAATTCTGAAACAATGATTAATTCTTTGAAAAATATGGCTGATAATGGTGTGAAGGCTTTAATGTGGGCAGGAGAAGGAGAACCTTTTTTACATAAAGATATGAGTCTATTTCTTAAAAAAGCAAAAGAGTTTGGCATGGATTCATCTATTGCTACAAACGCAGTATTATTAACAAAAGAGAGGATTGAAGAAAGTCTACCTTATCTTTCATGGGTGAGGTTTAGTGTAGATTCTGGATGCCCTGAAAATTATGCAAAAGTCCATGGAACTAACCCGAATGACTTTAATAAAGCATTAGAAAATATCAAGGCTGCTGTTAAATTTAGGAATAATCATAATTTAAAGACTGTTCTTGGTGTTCAGTTAGTGATGATTCCTTTGAATAAAGACCAAGCTTCAAAATTAGCTATAATTTTAAAGGAAATCGGAGTTGACAATTTTCAATTAAAACCCTATTCCCATCATCCAAATAGCATGAATGATTTTAGCATGAGCCAGGAAGATCATAAATTTATAGAAGATGAAGTATCCAAGTTTAGTTCAGATAATTTTCAGGTATTATTTAGAAAAGAGGCAGTGGAAAGAACTTATTCTGAAAGGCCTTATGAATCTTGCATGGGTCTTCCTTTTTTTACTTTAATAGATTGCAGAGGCAATGTGATACCCTGTAGCCATTTTTATAAAAATGAAAATTTCTTTTTTGGAAATCTTAATGATAATAGTTTTAGTGAGATATGGGATAGCGAAAGGCGAAAGGAAGTATTAAAAAAAATTTCTAAGATAGGTACAGGGGAATGCAGAAAAGGATGCAGACTAGACCTAGTTAACAGATACTTGGATAGATTAAAAAATCCCCATGAACATGATAATTTCTTATAGATTTCTTAAATTTTATACAAAATTCACATGTTCACCACATGAATCAATCAATTGTTTTATTAAGAGATTTTTTGAATCATTGGTACATTGATGTTTGCAACTTTCCATTGGGTTGAAATTTTTGAACTTATTTAAAGATTCTTTACTAAACCATAATTCTTTGAAAGATTTGCCTTTTATTGACCCTAATTTTCCATCCTCTGAATAAGCTTTGTTATGGCAGAAATAGACATTGCAATCTGCACCTATCACTGGAACTGTCTGCATTATAAAACATCTATCATAGCTTCTTTCAGAAACTCCTGTCAAATTCAAATCTTTTTCATAAGTGTCGTATACTTCAAAATTCTCATCTTGAAGTTCTTTTTTTGCTTTCTCAATCTGTTCTATAACTTCTGCTTTTATTTCTTTATGATACTCATGAAAACCTTGGCTTTTCCAAGCAGCACTGAATTTTATATGATTTACACCTAAACTCTTGTATAATTCTGCTGCCTCATAGATATTATCGTTATTTAAATTATGAACAACAAAATTTACTCCTAAGACACAATCCGGTTTTTTAATCTTTGCAAAATCCTTGATGTTATTCATCAATTCTTCAAACATTCTTTCAGGTCTTCTCCTTATTTCTAAAAACATTTTTGGATTAACAGAATCTGAAGAAATCCTAATCCATTTAGCATTAGACAGTATTTCTGCAAATTCTCCTTTTAGACTTTGGCCATTAGTTATCATAGACAAATCTATCCCATAATCAAGTGTCTTTTTCAATATCTCTTTTATATAAGGATATACCAATGGTTCTCCGCCTCCTGAATAGGTCAAAGCTTTTACACCCATATTTTTAAAATCTTCCAGTATTTCTATCATTTTTTCATATGGTATTTCATCATTCCTATTGGTCTTGTTATGTATGCCTGAAAAATCTGGTTCGTAAACACAGTAAAAACAATTATGGTTGCATTTGTTTGTCGGTTTAACCCGTACATAAACCGGAGGCATTACATTTCCCTCTTTTAATGATTTTAGTTTTTCAGGATGCCATATAATTTTAAAGCTATCGTAACTTTTTTTCCCCATTTTTATCAGATAAATAACAAGGTTTATAAATATTTAGTCTTATTAAAAGCTTAATTAATAAAGAGAATATCTTAGGAACCGTGGACTAAAGTCACACAGCGTGTGCGGTTCTTAATCACCCAAAAAATTGGGTTGTCTATCTGCGAGTTAAAACAGGTAGGTTTTACAACACAATTTTTTGTGCCTAAAAATATGCAAAAAATATCTAAAGAAGGGTTAATAGATTTTGAGAAAAAAATAGCAGATTTATTTGAAAAAGGAGAGATACCTTATTTAATACATCTTTCTGGAGGAAATGAAGAAAAATTAATAGATATTTTTAAAAACATAAATGAAGATGATTATATCTTTTCTACACATAGAAACCATTATCATTATCTTTTAAAAGGCGGGTCAAAAGAAAAACTAGAGAATTTCATAATGAATGGAAAAAGTATGTTCGTGTTTGACAAAAAACTTAAATTTTATAGTTCATCTATTGTGGCTGCTACTCCAAGCATTGCTGCAGGTGTTGCTTTAGCATTAAAAAGAAAAGGATCTAAATCTAAAGTCTGGTGCTTTATAGGAGATGGAGCAGAAGATAATGGTCATTTTTATGAAGCAGTAAAGTATGTTGATGGATGGGATCTTCCTTGTGTTTTTATTATTGAAGACAATGATCGTTCAGTTGATTCACCTAAAAAGGAGAGATATGGCAATTCTCAGTTCACCTGGCCGAATTGTGTGATTAGATATGAATATATTCCTACTTACCCTCATAGTGGGACTGGTAAATTTGTAGAAATAAAAAAACAGCCGATGATACCTGAAAATAAATATAAAACCAATAACACTGATTTTAATAAGAATAATAAATCAAAGATGAAATTTAAGGATGCTGTTAAATTAGCAATGGAAAACCTGGCTGAAGATAAACAAGTGATATTTGTTGGTTATAATGTATTGCATGGAAGTGCTTATGGAACATTAAAAGATATACCCAACAACCAAAGACTGGAAACTCCTTTAGCAGAAAATCTTATGGCAGGTTTAGCAATGGGATTATCTTTAGAAAGTTATAAGCCAGTATTATTCTTTGAAAGGCATGATTTTATATTAAATGCTATTGATGCAATATTTAACCAAATAGACAAGATTTCCGATATATCTAATGGAGAGTTTAATTTTCCAATAATCATAAAAGCAGTTGTTGGATCAAAAAAACCATTGTTTGCTGGAATAACCCATACTCAAGATTTTAGTGAACTTTTTAAAAAATTTTTATTCTTAGATATATATGAACCTAAAAGTTCTCAAGAAGTGCTAGATTCTTATAAAAATGCTCTTTTAAAAGGAAATCCCTGCATGATAATTGAAAAAAGGGAATTATACGATCAGGAATTATAACATCAAAAAAACAATGTGCCACCCACACCTAAAGGTGTGGGTTTGTGACAGGCACTTGTTTTTTGGATGCTCCGAAATCGATAACAGTATCTTTTTGCTACGCTCCATAATAAATTATGGAGTTATCAATTTCGGACATATCAAAGATACAGAGTATTATTCAAACCTATATTACAATGTATGGAAAGATTTATATGGGATTATAATCTTAAAATAAACAATCTCTACAAAATCAAAAAGATGATAAGGAGTTTTATATGAATAAGGATCACTTTATTAAAGGTTTAAAAGGAAATGCAGAAACAGATAAAAAAGGCATTAAAAAAAACGTTCCAATAAAGAGATGGAATATTGCCCAAGATTCAGAAGCAGTATATTGGAATAGTTTTTCTACTAAAAGCTTATTACAAGAATCATCTGGAAAATACCCTTTTAAAGTAAAATATCTATTAAAAGAATGGTCTAAATATATTAAAATAAATAAGAATACTAAAATACTCCAGATAGGATGCGGGCCAGAAGATGTTATTAATTATTTTCCTTATGGTAAATTATATTCTATAGACCCTTTAGCTGATTTTTATAAAAAGAAGTTCAAATTTGATTATAAAAAATCAAATTTAATACAAGGTACAGGAGAAAATCTTCCTTATAAAAGAGAATTCTTTGATATAGTAATCCTTACTAATGTTTTAGATCATACACATCTTCCTGAAACAGTATTATTAGAAGTGAGTAGAGTGCTAAAGAAAAACGGGATATTTCATTTTGAAAATTATTTCTATCAAAAAAGATTTTTGCAAATAGCAAAAATATGGAAGCCTGTAAAAAGAACTTTTACAGGTAAAATGTTTAATATACATCATCCGTATACGTTCACCTTGAATGATTTAAAAAAAATAATTAATAAAAATTTTATCGTATTACAAGAAGAGATAGGAAAAGATATTGGTTCTTATGAAAACCTAGAAGAAACAAAAAAGAATTTAAAAAAAGAAAAAAGATTAACTGTAAGAATTCCAGCAATGTTTAATTTACTTGGGTCTATAAACTATATGTCTATATCTAAAAAAGGAGTAATGTCTAAATAGAAGTATAATAAATAATGGCAAAAGTATTATTAGTACAGTCTCATTATGACAGAAGGGAAGGGAAAGAAAGGTCTGACCAGCCGATTCCCTTAGGTTTGATATATATAGGAACAGCTATAGAAGACAAACATGATGTAAAAATCTATGACAGAAACCTTAATTTTAAGGATAGTGATTTTTTTAATTTTTTAGAATCATTTAATCCTGAGATAATCGGTTTTGGAATCACCACTTCAGAGGTAATATTTGATTTTATGTATCTAGGAAAACTGATAAAAGAGAAATATCCAAAAAAATTGATTGTTGTTGGAGGGGTCCACGCTACAATAGAACCAGACTCTGTATTAAAAAAGCCTTATGTAGACTTTATAATTCGAGGTGAAGGAGAAGAAGCTTTTCTAGAATTCTGCGATATGTTTGATAAAGATCCAAAAAAATTAAAAACTCTAAAAAATGTCAATAATAATCCCTTAAGGCCTCTTTCGAATATTGAAAATTTAAAATTGCCAGATTATGGATTAGTTGATATAAATAAATATGCTGCGTTTTATCTTAGTTTAAGCAGAGGTTGTCCTGGAAACTGTACTTTCTGTTATAGCAGAAAGATGTGGGGAAAGGATAATCATCCGTTTATCCGAGCATATAGCAAAGAAAAAGCTATACAAGCTGTTAAAGAACTTGTTGAAAAATACAAAATCAGGGTCTTTTCTATTGTTGATGATAATTTTGTCCCTTTTAAATCTAGAGCTATAGAAATCTGCAAGATTTTAGAAAACTATGATGCACATTTCTTTTGTTTTGGTAGAGCAGATTATGTGAATGATGAGGTTTTAAGTGCTTTAAAAAAAGCAGGATGCCATACTATGCAAATAGGTTTTGAATCTGGAAGCCAAAGGATATTAGATCTATTAAATAAAAAAATAACTGTTGAACAAAATTATAAAGCTGTAGAATGTTGTAAAAGGAACAACATTACTTGTGATGCTAGTTTTATGATAGGCCTTCCTACTGAAACTGAAGAAGATTTAGAAAAGACTGCGGAATTTATTAAAAAGTCTAGGCCGGATATAGTAAACTTAAAAATATTTTTACCTTTACCCGGAGCAGAGCTTTTTGATTATTGTGTCAATAAAAGCCTTATTAAAAAACCAACTACTCTTGAAGAATGGGCTGACTGGACAGGAGTGATGATAGAAGTCCATCATAATGTCAGTCAAATACCTGATAAAGACCTTCTTAAAGCTACAAAAGAGCTAAGAAAAGTGGGTTATTATAAAAATAGAATCAATAGACTGATATATTGGATAAAAATAAGGGAATATGGAGTTATTTTTAGGGGAGTAAAAAAAAGTATAAGAAATATGCCTATTATCAATCCAAGGTCGCATACTTCTTCACCTAGCTAATTGAAAGTATATTTCTTTAATTGAACCTACATTTCTTGGAATCAAAAAAATTTCCTGAAATCAAAAAAATCTTTCATAAGATTTTTTGGAACATTCAAAATCTTTTAGAGATTTTGAAGTAATCGCCTACTCCATCCTGAATGATGGAGTTTGATCGGCGATTTTTCTGATTCGGAAATTTTTAGGATGCTCGACAATTCTTTCAGGAGAATTTTCTGCACAGAAAAGTGC
>JAUYDD010000076.1 GCA_030704765.1 Nanobdellota archaeon
AACTAACATCCACATGTCAAGAACCATGGAATAAATTCCATGGCCTGTTTGGTTCTTGAGCACCCCCAAAATTATTTTTGCTTTCTACATATTAAAATAAGTAAGGTACGCAAAAAATAATTTTGCTGGTCTTAAAAGATGTGGTTTAATTTCTGACATCAAAAGAAGATTAAAATAGCATAACTAAGGTTATAACCAAAAATACAGTGAGATAAAAACAAATCGCAAAACTTTGTATATCCCCGGCGATTGAGATAATACCAAATCATAACAAAATTTAAAAGCAGGAATAATCTGGTTTTAGTATGGAGACTAAAAAGAAAGTATTTGCTACTATTATAGGATTGATAATCCTTGTATTAATATTTTATGCTATAACAAGCGCCATAACGAAATACACAGGTCTTTCAATAGGTGACAAAGGTCTAAGCAAAGATGAACATTTCAAGAATTGTATTAAAGATAAAGAAATTGAGCTCTACTTAAATTCAGATGATATATCTTCATCTATAGGTTCCTTGATACTAAAAGACTACTTAGATGATATAGATATGTTCAATTGCTTAAGGAATAATGAAGAATGCTTAAGAAAAGGTGTAAATAATTTTCCAACATGGGAACTCCAAGGTAAAAGAATAGAAAGAGACATTTCACTAGGTGAATTGATGGATTTCTCAGGATGCAAGGTTGTATGAAGAATTAAATTTTATCAGAGATGATAGATACAAAATTATTAATTGTAGAGAATTGTTTTGCTTTTTATGTCAGAAGATAAACCTCATCTTTTAAGGTCTGAACAAAAAAGCTAACTTTAACATTTATGTTGGAGAATTAAATGGTCAGCTTTTTCGCTTTTGTGAAAAAAAGCAGTTTTATTTTATAACTAAGATACATAAATGCTTTTTTTCAGTCTCACCATCAAAAAAACAATCCACCACACCCTAAAGGTTTTTTGCCACAGCTAAAAAATCGCCTGCTGGCGAGTGTGGTTTGATTGGCCCTTGTTTTTAGAATGCTCAGAAATTAAAACAAACTAACATCCACATGTCAAGAACCATGGAATAAATTCCATGGCCTGTTTGGTTCTTGAGCACCCCCAAAATTATTTTTGCTTTCTACATATTAAAATAAGTAAGGTACGCAAAAAATAATTTTGCTGGTCTTAAAAGATG
>JAUYDD010000086.1 GCA_030704765.1 Nanobdellota archaeon
TTCTTTTTTGCCTTGTCCACCCATCTATCAACATACTGCTTTCCGCATCTGCTGCATACTTTCCCATTGCACTTGATATGCATTATAATCTCTTTCTTGCAATTCTCACAATATCCATAAAAGAATCCCTTCTCTGGATTGCAACAATCCAGCATTTTTTCTACTTCATTAATGATATATCTATCTAATTCAGGATGATTAATTTTATATATTTCCCAATTATTATCAATTAGAATATTCCTAAAAGAATATTTAGGAGGGATGTGCATATATACCCTCCTTTTTTCCACAAGAAATATTTTTCGGTTAAAGTTTATATTACTTCAAGAACCATGGAATAAATTCCATGGCGTGTTTGGTTCTTGAGCACCCCCAAAATTATTTTTGCTTTCTACATATTAAAATAAGTAAGGTACGCAAAAAATAATTTTGCTGGTCTTAAAAGATATGGTTTAATTTCTGACATTAAAAATATATAGGGGAGCTTTATACTTACATTGTCTTAATTCCCTAAATAATAATTGTTCAATTCCAGAAAGATTTGTTTTTTTCAAAGCATTTAAAATTTGAGTTACACTATATGATTAAAAACTTTTTTGCGTGCCTTCGGCACCATTAACACGTACCCCACGCATCCTATTGGGGTCGCTGAGGTTCCTACTGTAGCCAACAAGCTCAGACCTGTAATCAAGACTACTGAACCACAGTTGAGTTAATAATGTTCCACTTTGCTTATCAACTATATCTTTACCAATTGAATAAACAAGAATATTCTGTTCATTAAAGTTTAAATATTTCTCAGTCTGATCTTTTAATAATCCTTGTAATAATTCAAAATTTTTTGTTCTTGAAATAGCAAAATCTTCTCTTGAAGGTAAAATCAAAACTTTTCTTTTTTCAGGCTCTTCACTTTTATCCTTTTCAGCCTGAACCATAGCTCTATCATAAATTTGAGTGTCTTGTATAGAAAAATAATATCCAGTTCTATTTGTTTGAGTTGCTTTTCTTGCTAATCTTAAATCTAATAATGGTGAAGCTAAAGAAACTAAAACTGGGTTATCTTTTACATACAAAAATCCTTCCCTCGTATAACTTCCATTTGAAGATAAAGAACTTCTTTTTCCTTTTTGCATTCTTGAATAAGCTAAATCTCTTGTAGTAATCGGATATTTTACTTCGCTTAATTTCAATTGTTCCAATGCTTCTTCAAAAGGAGCATCAACTCTAAGAATCCTTCCTAATCCTTCAACTTCTGCTTCTAAAACTGCTTTTGCCATAAATCATTAATTAATCAGTAGTTTTTAAACCTTTCTATTACGTTTACTACTTAGTAATTAATAATATTAAATAGAAACCTTTAAATAATATGATTATTAGGATTATCATATTATTTAATAATATGATAATTAATATTTGCATATTATTATCAAAAAAACAATGTGCCACCCACACATAAATGTGTGGGTTTGTGACAGGCACTTGTTTTTTGGATGATCCAAAATTGATAACTGTATCTTTAATACGCTCCATAATAAATTATGGAGTTATCAATTTATGGACATATCAAAAACATTGAAAATGAACCTAGAAAAACACAATCCTCATTGGAAAGAAAAATTTGTTTATGATTATCCAATAAAGCGGGAGCTCTTTTTAGTATTATTAAAGAACATTAAAAATAAACAGATAATAACTGTCTCAGGTTTAAGAAGAACAGGAAAAACAGTCATAATAAAACAGTTAATAGATTATCTAATTGAAAAAAGTACAAATAGGACAAAAATACTTTATTTTTCTTTTGACGAAGAACAGCCAAAGATTGAAGAATTAATTAATGAATTTACTAGACTCGCCAATATAGAATTATCAAATGAAGAGATTTTTATCTTCCTAGATGAAATACAAAAACTTCCTGATTGGCAGGACCAAATAAAGTATTATTATGATAATTTTAAGATAAAATTCATTGTTTCAGGGTCTTCCTCATTATTCATCAGGAAAAAAGTTAAAGAATCATTAGCTGGAAGAAGCTTTGATTTTCATCTAAAACCCTTGAATTTTAAAGAATTTTTATTATTCAGAAATAAAAAAGAAGTATTAGAAAAACAAAATATATTTAAAAATGAGATAAAAAAAGAATTTGAGATATATATAAGAAAACAATTTATTGATACACTAAATGAAGATAATGAATTCTCTAGGGAATATGTAAAAAGTATTTTAGAAAAAATAATTCATATTGATATACCTAAAGTTTTTCCTATAGAAAATGAAGAGCTCCTTTTTAAATTATTAAGAATTATAGCAACAAATCCTGGAATGATAATTGAATATGAAAATCTTGGAAAAGAAATTGGAATCAATAGAATAACTTTATCGAATTACTTATTTTATTTAGAAGAAGCATTTTTAATAAAAAAAATATACAATTATTCAAAAAACATGCTTACGAGTGAAAAAAAATCAAAAAAATTTTATATTAATTCAAATAGTTTTTTTGAGTTTCTAAATTCCCAAGTTGATGAAAGTAAGGTTATTGAAAATCTAATTGCAATAGAAACCCCTTCAAGATTTTTTTGGAGAACACCATTTAAAGAGGAAGTAGATTTTATTTTAGAACTAGATGAGGGTAAAAAATTATTGCCTGTAGAAGTCAAATATAGAAACACGATTCTAGATAAAGATTCAAAAGGTGTAGTTAAGTTTTGTATAAAAAATAATTTAAAGGAAGGATTAATTTTAACAAAAGATTATGAAGCAATCAAAGTAGTTGGTAATATTAAGATAAGTTTTGTTCCTGTTTGGAAATGGATGTTGGAAACGTGAAATATAAAAGAGCTGGAAAAAAGAATAAAACAAGTAATTTAGACTAAACCTCCTCCCCTATTACATATTCTTTGTTTATCTTGAATATCACAGCTTCTTTATTTCCAGAAAGGCCTTTTTCAAACATGTTTCTTTCTTTCCAATAATCTTTAGGCTCAATAGAATATTTTATTACAGCTTTTCCAAATTTATTATTTTTCAAAATATTATTGACTTCGTTTATATTCTTAGTTTTATCAATCACTTTATAGCATTCTGCAAAACATGAAAATTTAATTACAGGTTTATTGTTTGTTAATATAACCTTATTCTTATCAGTTCCTAATAATAAATCAGCTTCGGTCCATTTACCTAGTTCATTTAATAATCCTGCTTTTATTACTGCATCAGATATCTCATAGATATACCAACCCATTTTATGATTTGATTTAATTTTTTTAGCAGAATCATTATTGTAAATATATACACCTGAAAAAGCATCACTAACACGAATATCAAATTCTTTTAGTTTTCCAAAATAAAGGTTTAATCTATTTAACTTGTTTTTTAATGTTAAATACTCTTTTTCACACTCAAATTCTTTTAATTTATTATTTTCTATCCTAGGTGGAATCTCAATACATATATTTGAAGTTATTTTTGAGTATATTTTTATTAATTTTTTTAAATTAGGTTTTATGCTTTCTAGATTCCTTTCCTCTTCACCAGCTAGTCTTTCAGGATCTACAAATATAGTATCAGGAGAAAATTCCTTGACTTTTGTTATTATTTCTTCTGATAAAACATCTCCAATAATGAATTTCAAGTTCTTTTTCTTGAAATTCTCCTCTGCATATTTAACTTTCCTAGGATCTATTTCAATAGCAAGAACCTCTTTACAACTATCAGAAAAAGCATTAGATTGAACTCCGATTCCAGAGCATAAATCAACAATTTTATTGCATTTTAGTTTTTTTGCTCTGTAATCAGCAATTATCTTTGGTGTAGAAAACCTTAAATCCTCTTCATTAAAGTATAAAACATCTTTTCCTATATCCTTATAAAGATCTTTTTCATTTCTTAATCTAGCTTTTGCAGTTGAAAGAAATTCTTCTTTCATATCATAATTGAGTTCATCCAAAATATCCTTATCACTATATTTATCATTCAATAGTTCTTTGATTTCCGCGATGTTAGCCTCAATTTCTTCTTTTGAGTATATGTCAAAGATTGTTTTCAACATAGATAAAATTAATAAACAACCCTTATTAAGTTAATTGTCATGGAAAAGATTCCAAAAAGGACTACTGTAAATACAGGTGATCAAGATCTTGTGCAAGAAACTATTGATGATTTCTTTACTGACACTTTAGAGTTTATATTAAAGAATATTGGGGAGGATAATAGAAGATATTTTGAAATTAGAGTACAAGGTTTATATAATCCACCTAATACGTGTTTAGATGATATGATCCATCTATTATTGTATAAACAAAGAGTTATAGCAGTTGTAACTGAAACAAGAAATGATTTTAATTATGTTGTTTATGATTTTTTTAGAAATCTCTCTCATATGAGGGGATATACTTAATAATATTTGTTATTTAAATTACTTCACTAAACTCCATATCAATACAATTATTCCCAGAATAAAATTATATGCACCAAATAAATAAAATTTATCTGAGTTTAATATTCTTATTAATATTTTTATTGTAACTATACTAATAACAAAGGTTAATATGAAAGATATAGTCAAGATTCCATAATTGATTTTAGATAAGATAAGACCCTCTAATTCCATTAATGATGCTCCAAGAATAACTGGAATAGCTATTAAAAATGAAAATTTTGCAGCTGTTTCTTTTTTCAATCCCCTATATACGCCCCCCGAGATTGTCGCTCCGCTTCTTGATATTCCTGGAACAATTGCTATTGCTTGAAATATGCCTATAAATATAGAGTCAAATAAATCTAATTTTTCTTTTTTTTCTTTAAAAAACCTAGTTGAATATATCAATATTCCAGATATTATGAAAAATACTCCTAAAAAATATAGAGATGAAAAAAAACTCTCTATTTCATCTTTAAATAAAACTCCAATAATTCCAGCTGGAATAATGGCTATTAAAATATAACCAATATATTTTAGGTTCTCTTTATATTTTAGATTTAACAGCTTTAGAATATCCTTTCTAAATAAGATTATCACTGCTAAAATAGAAGCAAAATGCAAAAAAACATCATAAGAAAGGTTTTGATAGCCCAAAATATTATGAAATATAGCTAAATGTCCTGAAGATGATATTGGCAACCATTCAGCTAAGCCTTGAATAAGGCTAAAAACAATTGCATCTATATACGAAACCATGGATTAAAAACAACCCCAATATTTATAAATTATTCTTTCTTATCTAAACTATGAAAAAAGATGGCGTTGAGCAAAAATCAAAATCCTTGTCAAAATCAGAGCTAGAACAAGCATTAATAGACAATTTTGTGAACCTTCAAAAAGTCCTGACTAACCTTGCAATAAAATTTGATGAACTCTCTAATAATATTTCAAAGTTGCTACAACTTTTTGAGATATCAGCAAAGACTTTTGCAGAAAAATATTCAGAAGCAACTGTCAATCCAGAAGAAGTAGATAAAGAATTCATAAAAAAATTAGATTCCCTATTAGAACAAAATAAAGTGATTTCAAAAGGAATAATGCTAATGGAAGAAAGGATAAGGGAAAGGAATCCTTCAATACAATCTCCAATGCAGCTCCAACAAGGAATACAAAGAGAAGACCCAAGAATGTTCAATCAACAACCAAGAAAACCTATGCCTAGGATATAATATGAGTCTTGAAATTATAAAAGATAATAATAAGGTCACGTTTTTTAATATGTTTGTAAAAGAAATGCTTAAGAATTCTGGAGAAGAACATTTCTTAAAACCAAAAATAGATGCTGAAAAAATAAAAAGAAAATACCTGGATAAGGGTGTAACAACAGAAGAAGCATTTAGAAGATTTCTTAGTGTAACAAACGCTGATAAAAATAATTTTAAAAGATTTGAAAATATGAAAAAATCTCCTTTTAAGATATTTCCTGAAAAAAACAATTCTAAAGACTTTTATATCGAGGACAAAAAGCTTATAAAAAAATATACTCCAATCTATAACAGAACTATGAATAAGCCCAGTATAGCAAAAAAACCAATGATAGTAAAAACTCAGATGAATAATCCAAATTATCATATCTTCGATATTCCTCAAAGAAAACCTATTGTACAAACCACAACCCAGGTAATGCAAAAAATAGAGCCTAATGTTAAATCAATTCAATCTCCTGCTGTTGAAAGAGAAGAGAAAATAGTCTTTCCAAAAAATCTTCCAAAAAGAGAAATAACTCCAATGGAATCTGGATATAAGAAAATAGAGCCTATATTAAAAGATGCAACCATACAAATGATAGAATGCCCAGGGCCTGGAAAGAATCTTCTTGTAAAAAAATATGATAAAATAAATGTTACAAGACTCACCCTATCACAATCCCAGATAACAGATATAATCAGTGAATTTTCTAAACAAGCAAGGATCCCTCCTGTAGGGGGGATATTAAAAGCAGCTATAGGTAATATGATAATATCCGCAGTTATTTCAGAATTTGTTGGCTCAAGATTCATAATCAACAAATCAACTCCTTATTCTTTGATATATAAATGAGATTATTAAAAAACGAATCAGATAGAATTTTTTGTATTTGTTTAACAGATAGAAAGGATATCAAAAAAACAATCCACCACACCCTAAAGGTTTTTTGCCACAGCTAAAAAATCGCCTGCTGGCAAGTGTGGTTTGATTGGCCCTTGTTTTTAGGATGCAAGAAAATCTTTTCAGAAAGATTTTCTGCACAGAAAATTCATCTGAAAGAATTTTCTTGTGCTCGAGAATTGAAAACTGTAACATTAGCACGACCACATGATGAATC
>JAUYDD010000184.1 GCA_030704765.1 Nanobdellota archaeon
TAGATAGGTTATGAAGAAAGTAAAAATAATCAAAAAATCGGTTCTTACTCTAAGAGGAATTAAATGTTTTCTTGAAAGAGAAGTTAAACCCTTTGGAACAAGTGCAAGAATAGACTTTCCTAAAGAGTTTATAGGCAAAAAAGTTTATGTAATAATTACCGATGAATGAAGATAAACTTTGTTTTAGTTTGAAGATGATTAAAAAGCATATTAATTATTCTCTCGGTTTATCCGACGATAAATATAAAATTACAGGATATGAACTTCTTCCAATGTTGCTTGAATCTGCTTCATGTAATACCTATATTGAAACAATAAGTAATAAATCAGATACACTTTATTTGAGATGTAAAGAATCTTTGATAAGCATGATGGAGCATGCTTATCTGAATTATATCAAAGGAATTTCAAATAAACTAGAACTAAACAATAAGCCAGTTACTCTTGCTTTTGATTATACTGAAGAAGATTTTTATGGCGATGTGCAAGGGTTTGATATTCATGGATGGACTGGAAAAGATGCAATAACTGGACATTTTAAATTTCTTACTTGTAGCATAATTTCCGATGATATTCCTGAAAAAATACCTTTGATTTCTGTTCCAATAAAGATAGGCCATTATAAAAGTCAAACAATAATTTATTGCCTATCTTTGATAAAAGAGTATGTTGGAGAAATAGAATTAATTTTATTTGATAGGGGTTTTTATGATAATGATTTAATGTTCGAGTTGACAAAATTGAAATATCCTTATTTGATTTTTGTTCCAAAAAGAAAAGAATATAAGCAATTATTTGAAGAATTAGAAGAGAGAAAAACAATTTTTATTCATGATTATACCTTCAAAAAAGATATGTCTACCTGGGAAGGCGAGACATATCTTACTTTTCTAAAGCAAATTTATGACCCAAGAAGCGAGAAAAATTATGATTGGATTTTTGCGACGAACGTCGAGAAAGTTGTTTTAGGTGAGATGATAACACAATATAAAAAAAGATGGAGAATTGAAACTCAGTTTAGAGTTCAAGATGAAGCAAGAATAAAGTGTAAATCAACAGATATGAAAATAAGATATTTTTTATTCATGTTTGAGCAAATACTTCAAACAACTTGGATTTGTTTTTATAAAGATGAAGTGCCATTCAAAAAGTTTCTAATTGAATTATCAAATACTGCTAAAAAGTGGGTAAAAGTTTAAGATAAAAATAATCTTTTTATAGAGATATTGGGTTCTGTAGGAAGGGCATGCATTATTCAAATCTGGAATAATGAGATAGGTTCACCTATCTCATTTTGTTTGTTGTTTCGGAGATACTGTGAGTATAGAAATCTTTATAAAGTAAGGTGGCGTCGAAATATTAATATAAATAAAGAAGGAGGTAAAATGAATAAAAGAGGACAGGCAGCTATGGAGTTCTTGATGACTTATGGTTGGGCGATCTTAGCAGCAGTTATTGCTATTGGTGTTCTTGCATATTTCGGAGTTTTCAGTCCTGGAAAATATGTTACTGGTAATGTGGTAGTCAACCCACCTTTCTATATCAGTGCTGCAAATGCAAAAGCAAGTTATGGATTAGATGGCGGAGTTCAATTAGCTATTAAAAACAACGGCGGAGAAGACTATAACATTTACAGTGTTTCAATTTCTAATTGTGGAGCCTATAGTACTTTAACACCAGCTGTTGCAGATTCTACAACAACAATTGAAGTAGATTGTGATGCTGGAACTGACTTGACTGCAGGGAAGAACATTAAAGGAGATATAACAATAACATATCAAAAAATTGGAATATCTGTTGATTTAACATCTACAGGAACAATAGCTCAAAAAGTTGTTGCTTAAACTTTTTTTATTTTTTTTATTTTTATTTTTTTGTAGTTTTTTCAGTCTGAATTAGATTAATTAAGTTTTAAGAGGGTTTTGCTCAATGTTCTTCATTTTTGCAACCAGTCCTTTAGCTCTTCTTCCAGTTTCTTTATACCACTGATAAGTCTCCATTCTTCTTGCGGCGTCTTCATATTTTCCAGCTTTTAAGCACGCCCTTAAGCTCCAAATTCCGCCAAGATTTTCTCCCATATTGTAGGCCATATCAACAAGTATTTCTTTAGCATCTTCATGCAAGCCATCCCAGCTCCCCCCCATGTAATCTTTAGCATGTAAAACTGCCATAGCCAAATCTTCTCTCATTAAATTATAAGCTTCTAATCTTTTTATTTCTTGCTCGCCTCTTAAAACTTTTCCGTAATCATATCCTAATTCCTCTATTCTTTCTTTAGCCCCTTCTTTCCTTAAGTTAAATCCTACGCCAATTGTCTGGATTTCTTTGCTATCGAGATAAACTTTTGTCCTGACATCTTCGTGTTTAATAAGAGTCTTATACAATTCTTTATAATTTATTCCTGGCTCTTTTTCAATAACAATTTCGGCTTTATTAGGAATCTCTATTTTCTGCCCGGTTCGTAGTTTATTAGGATTAATATCATAATTGCCTAATCTTAATCGAGTATAAGGAATATTGAGCTCTTTAGCAAGCCCAGTTAAAGTATCGCCGTCTTCAATAATATAAAATCCTTGCTTGATTATTTCTTCTATCTTAGACTTATCTTTTCCTTTTTCGCTTCCGGTTTCAGCTGCTTTTTTCGCTTCTGGGAGAATTACCCTTTGTCCGACTTCTAATTTATCATAATTAATTCCTTGGTTGGCTTGCTTTAAATCAGAAAGCGAGACTTTATGTTTTTTGGCAATATTCCATAAATTATCTCCTCTTTGAACTATGTAAAACAATCCATTAGGTTCATCAACTCTTGCCTCTGTATCCTTAGGCTCATTAACATCAGCGACATTTGGTTCAGAAGCATTAAAATCTGGTATAGCATAGGTTGGTGTATCAACATCATTAACTTCAGCAGGCTGGGCAACTTGAACTCTTGTTTCTAATTGAGAGGGCTTAGCAAATAATCTATCAGCTGCAAAAACCGCTAAGGGAACTGCCCCGACTAGTAAAGTTCCTTTAAACCAATTTTTCAAATCATGGTTTGGCTTTGTTTTCTTTTTTATCATTGTTTTTCTTTCGCTATATTTTGTAACCATTTGAGAGTAACTACGATATTTAAAGCTTGCGGTTGGGCTTTGAATAAATAATAAATTGTTATTTTGCAGTTCATATAAATTTAAAAATGCAGAAGAAGATTAAATAAAATGGCAAAATTAAAACCTCAAAAAATAGAAGCTTACAAATGTCCTAAATGTAATGCATTTCTTACTATGACTTATGAGCAAGCTCAGGCACATGTTGATTCTCCTGTAGATGAGCCTTTTCAAACTGGTTTTGTGTATGCAATTGATATTCATGAAGGAACGTATCTATTGAGAAGAGTTATAGATTCTAGATTAATAAGCCAAGAGGAAGTGGGGGAAGGAGTGCATGGATATGAACATCGGGTTGATGGTTATACTGTTCATAGAGATGAGATAATACCCGGTAGTGAAGGTATTATCAACACAAAAAGGATTAGAGAAGATTTTAAAAAAGGTAGTTCAAGATTACTAACAACAGAAGAAGTTGCACGTTTAAGGAAAGTTTTTGGAAGGAGAATCAGAAGAACAGACCCTTCTTTAGAAGCAAGGACAAAATAATTACATTTAAAAACTTCTTATCTTTATTTTAAATATCAAAACAAGGTGAAATAAATATGAAACTCCTATCTTTACACTGCGACTATATAAAATTCAAGCCAGTGAAAAAGGCAATAAAAGAGCCAGAGGCTCTTTTAAAAGAGCAGGAAAAAGAGACAGAAATTAAAGAAGCTCTTGTGATATTCACAGCTGTTGAAAAGCAAGACGAGAGTAATGGAAAGATAGTTCAAGATTATGTTAAGAATATTCA
>JAUYDD010000199.1 GCA_030704765.1 Nanobdellota archaeon
ATATTCGCAAGCATGTCTGCTATTCCCGCCTTTTCTATATCCTCTGCAGTGTTATATTCTATGCTTGAGCTTTCCTGTAATCTTTGCATCACAAGGCCATATCCCACGAATGCTGCAACTGTGAGAAACGTTATCAGCACTAGCACCCAATTAAAGTAAGCTAATGACAATGATATGACGACTAGCTGGAATACGAGCGGTGCGAAGTTGAATATGAACACGTCTGTCAGCCTTTCAACTGCCCCGCCTATTCTGATAAGCTTTGATATTATGCTGCCTGTTTTGTGTTTTGTATAAAACCCGTAATCCATGTGCATCAGATAATCGAAGAACTTTCTTTTCAAATCCACTATCATATTAGTTTCCAGCTTGTTTATGTAATGCAGGTAGACAAATTTTAACACTGCTCTTCCGAGAGCTGATGCTATGTACACAGCTGCTATGATCAGGGCTATTCTTAAGAACACTTCAAGGCTAAGTTTCTGGACTGAAAATTCTGCCCCCTTATCTATTATCAACTTGAACAAAAATCTGTCTAATACAGTCGTAGACTCTATGAGCATGATTATCAATAGTAATAGAAAAACGATAAACTTGTACCTCTTTAAAAAACTGAAATACAAGCGCAGGTTGTACTTGAAGTCTATTCTTCCCTTCTTTTTATTCACAAGAATACAAGAGCCTTTAAGGTTTTTATTGCTTTTGGAACATCTTAGTCAAATATTCACGCCGAGGCTGAAGTCTAACAAGGTTATAGTTTCTTTTGCCGAGCGGAAGCGAACAGAACGGGCAGGTAATCGACCATCGTGAGCGACCTCATGGCAAAATTCGAGTTCCGCAGAACGAGAAAGTATGACGTAGGGCATTCTTTCTCAGGCACGAAGTGCTAGTTGTTAAAATAGTTAAGGCAAGAAAAATTATAGAAACATTTATTAATTATTTAGGTAATATCGAATACATGAGTAAAATTTGTAAAAGATGTGGAGCAGATTCGGGCGATTATAACCTTTGTAAAGATTGTTATTTTGAAAATCAAGAATTTTTAGATACAAATATAAACAATTATAAATGTAAATTATGTGATAAGTCTTCTGGAGGATATTCTTTATGTTATAACTGTAGAAAAAATTTTGACGAAGGTACTTATCTCACTTGCATAAAATGTGGTAAATTCAAAGAAGATGATAAAAAATTATGTAAGCAATGCGAAGAAAAAACTAAATCTGAAAATATTAATATTATCCAAAAGAAACAAGATGAGATAAAATCCAGCGAATTGAGAGATTATCGGAAAAAATTTGAAGCAAAATATAAAACAATTGATGGACATTACGTCCGTTCTCGTGGGGAGGTAATGATTGCTGATTTTTTATTTAGGAACAAGATAAGATATATTTATGAAAAAAGAGTATGTAAAAATGGAGAAGAATATTATCCTGACTTCTTCTTACCAGATCAATCAATATATATTGAATACTGGGGCTCCGAAGATAAAAATTACATGAATTTAAAACAAAAGAAAAAGGAATTTTATAAAGTTAACAAATTATTACTGCTTCAAATTGACAACCAAGATATTCAAAATTTAAGTGATCAATTAGAAAAAAGTCTAGAGAAAATGGGTATTTCTCAAGATTGGGAATAAACTGAATATAATTTTTCTTGCCCTTTCATAAAAATAGAAAGAGTGCCCGAGTAATATTGAAACTAACAAGCTGTATATCACTTTAAGCAATAATTTGATAATAAAGCTTAAATACCGGATTGTCCTAAAGTTTAGCAGTTAAAAACAGGGGGTGCAAACAAAATGTCAATAATGTTATGGATAATAATCGGAGTTTTAGGGTTCGGTGTTCTATTGGTAATATTCC
>JAUYDD010000235.1 GCA_030704765.1 Nanobdellota archaeon
TAGCTTTCGCTAATTAAAATTTGTGTTTCCATTTTTTTCCTCCGAAAAGTTTATTTAGAAGCCTGATTTAGTTCCAACTATATTTAGAAAATACATTGGGCTAAAATCAAGCCCAATTTTCATAATCAATCGAGAAATATATACTTTAGTTACGATGATATACTCCATCCTGAAGGATGGTAGATTTCTTTCTAATTAAGAAATTCTATTGCAATTGAAGATAGTGAAGAAGGGGTGAAAGAAGCTGAAAAATATAATTTAAGAGTTATTGCTGTTCCAACAGAGTTCACTGTTCTCCAGAATTTTGGAAAATCTCTAAGAGATTTAGATTATGTTTTTAGGTTTTTAGGAGAAGAACAAAATGCATTATGATGAATATGAAGAAGCTTGGAATCAAAAAATCCTTGAGTTTTATCACACTGAAAGGTGTGGTTTGTTTTGGGAATTTTGGACATAATGAAATGGAAAGAAGAGAAAGAGAAGCAGAAGAAACAGGTCTAGAAAATTTACAAGCCCCTAAAAGATACCCTAAATGCCCTGGAGAGATCCAAGATTTAGGAGATAGAATTGTATTTGGAAGTTATGATTTTGAAAAAGAAGCTTTTGTTGGAAAAACTTATCTTAAAGGAGAAAATCCAGAAGATTGCATTCCTGGAAAATATGAATATAGGAGTTATGCATAATGACAGATAAAGGTAAATCTATTATTTGCTAGAATACAACCCGATTAATTCTGCTTTAGCTAAAATATGGCCTTGCATTGCTCTTTCTAAATCTGCTTTTCTCGGATTTGATAGATTCAATAGTGTGTCTAATGCATATAACTTGAAAAAATACCTATGGGTTCCTGAAGGAGGGCTTGGTCCTCCGTATCTAAGTCTTTTAAAATCATTTATCCCTTCTTTTGAATTTTTTGGAACAGAATTTTCATCTATCTTTTTTATATCTGCAGGAATATTAAAAACTATCCAGTGAACCCAGTCCCCAATAGGTGCATCTGGATCATCTATAATCAATGCAAAACCTTTTGCATTAACAGGAGCATCTATTATCTCTATTGGAGGATTAACATCCTCGCCATCAGCTGTATATTTTCTTGGAATTACTTCTTTGTTATTGAAAACTGATTGGATTTTCATTTAATTATAAATAAATACAAGTATAAATATTCTGCGAAAAATCATACAAATCAAAAAATCTAAAAGAGTTTCTTATGCTTCAAAATTGATAATCTATATTTATTACTATATAATAAATTATTAGATTATCAATTTTAGACATATTTAAAAATAAATTATGTTTTCTTTTTTCATGAAAGAAGTTAATTATAAACAAAAAGAATTTTTTGAGCTTTATGCAGGATTATTATATTTTCAAATTCAGAATTTTTGGAATTTAACAGTTAATTTAGGAAGAACAAAGCAAAGGATGGATGATTTGAATAAAAGACATATAGAAGAAATTAAAGACAATCCAGATATGCCTCTTACTTTTTTCTTACATGGAATTATGCAAAATTATCATAGTTTTCTTTTAAGCACAGTAAATTGGTTTAAGAAAAGAGGATTGATTATTATACCTATAGGATATGATTTCAGACAGGATTTAGCAGTTTCAGCAGCTTATGTAAGTACTCAGATAAAAGCTTTACTTAAAAAATCTTGCGCAGATAAAGTTAATTTAATCGGAGTCAGTTACGGAGGATTAATTTCTAGATACTATTCGGAATACTTAAATGGAGCCAGTGATATTGATAAATTAATTACTGTATGCACACCATACGACATAGTGCCTAAAACAGATATAGGATACAAAATACATAGATTAATAGGAGGACATCCTAAAAGAGATAATATTTATTTAGAACAAATGGCTGAAACAAATTCAGTTAAAAATCATTTAGCTATTCATGCATTAAATGATAGGATAATAAAGCCTAAAAAAATGAGATGCCCAGGTGTACACGAAATATGGGTTAAAGGAGGACACCATCCTTCTTCTCATCATCCTGAAAGATTAGAATTAATATTAGACTACCTTAAGTAAAATTTATTAACTCTTTAGATTGAATAATTTTCATGATAAATGAAGAAGCAGCTAGACTCCATAGAAAGAGTATAATCATTGATGGCTTAAATGCCAGCTATTTTAGAGATTTTGATGTTATAAGCAGTATCTATAGAGGAGGTGTTACTGCTGTAAATGCCACAATTGCTGCTTGGCAAAATCCAGATGAAACCAGGGTATTAATTGATGAAGCCAGCAATTTGCTTGCAACTCATAGTGATTTATTAATGCATATCAGGTCTGCATCCGATATTTTAAAAGCAAAATCAGAAAATAAATTGGGTTTTATTTTAGGTTTTCAAGATACTATTCCAATAGGAGATGATACAGGGCTTTTAGATGAATACCAGAGATTAGGTGTTCACGTGATACAATTAACTTATAACACAACAAACAGAGTAGGAAGTGGATATACTGAAAAAAAAGATAATGGAATTAGTCATTTTGGAAGACAAGTCATCAAGGAAATGAATCGTTTAGGTATTTTAATTGATTTATCTCATTCAGGAGATAGAACAACATTAGAAGCTATAGCTTTATCAGATCAACCTGTTTGTATTTCTCATGCAAATTCAAGAGAATTTTGTAATAATAAAAGAAATAAAACTAATGAAACACTTTTAGCATTAAGAGATAAAGGTGGAATTATTGGAGCAATGCGTTTTCCTTTAACTTTAACTGGAAAATATTATACAGATTTAGATGATTATTTAGATTCTATTGATTATTTAGTGAATTTATTAGGAATAGATTATGTTGGAATTGGCACTGATTTTATGGAAAAAATGCCATTAGGAATAAAATTATATACATTAAAAAATGTCTCTATAATAAATTTATTTAAGTTTCTTTTTACATGTCCTGTTAAGAACTTTGAAACTGCATCTGAATTCCCGAATGTTACAGAAAAATTAATATCAAGAGGTTATAGTCCTGAAGATGTTCAAAAAATCATGGGATTGAATTGGTTTAGGCTTTATGGACAGGTCTGGAAATAAATTTAGAAGTTTCTTTATGAAAAATGGAATATGATATATTCAGCACAGAAAATGCAGATTATGTTGTAAGATTAGGTTTTCATAAACCTAGTTCTATTACTCCTGAAGAAATATTAATTTTGAGATTATTCAGAGCTTTCAAAAGGAGATAATATAGATGTTGTTTATGAAGCAACACCTGGTAAAAGTGGATGGAGAATAGAAGACCATAAAACAAGTCTTTGTTAATTACAGTTTATAGAGAATAGGATTATTAAGAATACTTAATAATTAATAATAGTATTGTTATCTATATATAATTTAAGCACACAATAATTGAGAGTTTTATAACTATTGCTCCTCTTTTAAGATTAATAACTCTTAAAAATGCGAACATGAGAGCATTTAAAATAAACTTTTTCATCAAAAAAACAATGGGCCACCACACCCTAAAGGTTTTTTGCCACGGCAAAAAATCGCCTGCTGGCGAGTGTGGTTTGATTGGCCCTTGTTTTTAGGATGCTCAGAAATTAAAACAAACTAACATCCACATCTTAAAAGA
>JAUYDD010000019.1 GCA_030704765.1 Nanobdellota archaeon
CGAATAGGAGGCTGTCGTATGTTTTCACAATATAATAAAACTTAAATACTAAATAAAGTTTATTATAATAGAACGCAAGAATTCTCATAGGAGGAAATAACTTCTTAAATATACGGAAATTAAAGTTATTTCCTATAGCTAAACAAATACAAAAATTATATTAACTCACGTCACTTTTTATTGTTAGTAAAAATAAATAGAGGAAAAAATAAGAATTAGCAACCCCCTCACGGGGCATCGAATACAAATCCATGCCCAACATGGGATTTGAATAAAATCGGGGGAATTTCCACCCCCGGCGGGGGCATATTTCTATTTTTCTTAATGCCCTTCTGAACTATATCAAAATGATATAGAAATGATAGTAAAGAGACAGTAAAATTTCGTGTTCGAAGTTTTTGTGGAAAAGCTTAAAAAGTATATATAATTAGAGATAATAGCTTCAAATAACTTTGAAGTTTAGAAAGCATTTAAAAAGAGGGGTTAATTGTAGAAAATATGAAAAAAATAATCTTGACTGTTGTTTTGATTTTAGGAATAACAATGATTCTGAGTTTTGTTTCTGCGATTGATTTAACAAATGATGAAATCAGGTCAAATATAGCATTACTTATATCTTCTAAATTAAATTCAGGAGTTGATAGCCCTAAATATGATAAAAATTATGATTTAAATGATGATAATTATATTAAAACAAGTGATGTTTTAATGGTTCTTGGAATTCGTAATCTTTCAAATGAGGAATTTAGCAGAGTTCATAGCAAAATAATGAATGCATCTATGTCTTGCTTAAACAAACAATTAGGTGATGAAGGTTATATTTCTCAATTTGATGTTAATAATGATACTTATATAAAAACTTCAGATATACTCAGAATAAGTTCTGCTTTAAGTGAAGGAAGAGAGAGTATAAGTTGTACTGATTCTGATGGATTAAATTATTATAATAAGGGAAGTGTTAAAGATGCTACTGGAGAAAGATTTGATTATTGTAAAGATGGTGATGAAGGTGTGCAATATGTTACAGAATATTTCTGTTCAGGAAGTGGTATTAATAGTTATGAAGCTTATAAATGTCCAAATGGGTGTAATGATGGAGCTTGTAATAAAGTAACAAATAATACTGTTCAATGCACAGATTCTGATGGTGGAATTAATTATTATTTAAACGGAACTACTCATTATGGAAAATTTGATTATACTGATTGGTGTGTTATAAGTGATTCTGTTGTTAATCAAGGACAATCAAATGAATATACTTTAAAAAGAGGAGACTTAATAGAATATGCTTGTAATGGAGAAGATGGGCAACCAAGATGTACAGATACTGCATGTAAATTTATAAAGTATCATTGTGAAAATGGATGTTCAAATGGAGCTTGTTTAAAAGAAGGATGTAAAAAAGTTTGTAAGAACATTGGAACAAAATCAGAAGGATGGTATAACTCTTGTACTGAAGAATTGTTGGAATATGCATTATGTGGAAGTAGTCTATGTTCTGATTCTGATAATGGATTAAATTATTATGAAAAAGGCACTACTAAATGGAAAGTAGAAGATGGCAGTACAAACAGTGAGGATGATTATTGTACAGATAAAACTGTATTATCTGAAGGTGTTTGTGGAAAAACTGATGAAAATGGTAAAAGTTACAGAAGAGAATCCCATACTTGTCCAAATGGATGTAATGATGGAGCTTGTATTAAAGGGGATCCAATTTCTGAAAAGATAACCTGTAAATTTGAATATACAAAAAAAGAGCAGCAATGTTATTTAGCAGGACAATGGGGACCTGAAGACGAGGGAACAAAATTTTGTAAAGCTGGCTCTGGCTCTTGTGTTATTACATATTCTGGATACAATGGAGAACAGGTCACATGGAAATCAACTTGTGGACAATATCAATATACAACTCAAGATGGAAATGATGAAGTTATCTATTTTAAATGTAATGAGGGAAAAACAACAATAAGTGAAATAATTAATAAAGGATTTAGATTTGCTTATTGGGAATGCTACAATGGGAAAGAATGGAAATCAGAAGGAAAAAATTGCTTATCAGCAGAGTTATGGAAGAAAAAAGCAATAAATTTTTGTAATTCTGAATGCAAAAAAGAAAAATGCGGAGTTAATTCTTTTAGTCTTGGCGAAGCGTGTTATTCAGAGGATGAAACTACTATCTGTAGTCTAGGAGATGATATACAAGACTGTTGTTCAAATTGGGCAAAGAAAAATAATCAAATAATTCCAGCTTGCATGGGTGGTTGGAATATTGAGAATGATAAATGTATTTTCTCATGCAAAGAAGAAACAGAAATCCCTATAGAAGCATTGATTTGCAAGGACTCTTGCCCTTTAGACAATAAGTGCTATCCATTTGGATACAGGAAATCAGGAAAATATTGCACTGACAGTGGGGGTTTTGAACCTCAATTAAAAGCAGATAAGACTTGTGAGAATAATTTTGAATGTTCAAGCAATGTCTGTGTTTCTGGAAAGTGCATAAGTGAAGGATTCATTCAAAAAATTCTTAATTGGTTTAGGAAGTTATTTGGCGATTAATAGCTCGGCGGGGCATGATCTTTTTATCAATTAAAATTTATCCAATAATTTTATAAATGTAAGATACTAGGTTATTTCATGAAAAGAGGAAAGACTAAGCTAGCGCAGATTTCTGTATTTATAATATTAGGTATTGTTTTAGTCTGCGCAGTGGGAATTGCATATTATATTTCTTTGAAGGGCGATAGTTCTAAAGAATTTTTTACAGGAACGAAAAACACTGATATAAAGAATTCTATATTAGAGTGCACTGACAGTGCAACTAAAGATGCTCTTGAAAAAGTAAGTTTGCAAGGAGGGTATTATGCTAAACCTGAAAATGCTTTTAATATTGGCATAACTTTCATTCCATATTATTATTATGAAGGAAAATATCTAATGCCTGAAAAAACCAAGGTTGAAAATGAACTTTCTTCTTATGTAAATGATAAAATAGGAAACTGCATTGATAATAATAAACAAGGTTATGATGTCAGCTATAATAAAGCAAATACAAAGACTACAATAAATAAAGGAGAAGTAATGTTTTTGATTGACATGCCTATAACTATTAAGGATGAAAAAGAGACAATAAAAATTGAATTAAAACAAGCACCTGTTTTGCAGAAATCAAAATTATATGAAATAATGGAAGTAGCAAGATATATTACAGATTCCCATAAACAATATCCTGATATGCTTTGCATAACCTGTGTTGCTGATTTAGCTGAAGAAAGGAACCTTTATGTCAATAGTTTTGATATGGAAGATAACAAAGTATTGTTTATAATCTCAGAAAATGAGACAACAAGGGATTTTTTCTCATTCGAGTTCATGAATAAATATGGAGATATTGGAGGATATCAGGAGGATGCATCTCTTCCTGAGATGCCTGAAGAAAGCAAATAATATGGGAAAAAATAATATAAATAAGGTAATGGTTGGAATGATTTTAAGTATAGTTATCTTAAATTTAATGGTTGGAGGAGTTTTTGGGGCTGAAGCTCCAGAAGATAGACTTTATATGATTGATGAAAGAAATCTTGAAGCTTCTATAAATTCACCTAATTTTCAAAAAGCTTGGGTTGCTCCTCAAGGCACAGGAGTAGCTGGAAAAGGAGGGGGTCCTGATGAACAATTAAGATTATGGAGACTAGCTGGTAAGATAAAAGGCAGTGATGGTGGGAATTTGCAAAGCAAAATTCTAGAAAAAATAACTCCTCAAGATAGAATTCAATTTTTTAATGCTTTATCAGATAAACGTCTAGAAACCTCATCTAATCCTGTAGTATATGCACTATTAACTTCTCAAGAAAGAGAAACTATCAGAAACGATTTATTGCAAAGAATGATGAAATTAGAGTCTAAAAAAGATGTTAAATTTACTGGGATGGGCAATAAAAATATAAGATTAAATATTGAGGAGCTTAAAGAAGATAGCGGATATGGAAAAAAGGGAGAAAAAGTTCTTGTTTTAGAAAAATTGGATAGTAATGGTCAACTTGAGGGTAAAATAGTATTAAATCCTAAGTTTGTGAAAGAGGTTAGTTATGATGGAACTTCAGATAAATACACTATAAACATAAAAACAAAAGCAGGTGAACAAGTATTTGATATTTCTGCAAAAGCTAGAATGGATGTTGATATGAGATTATTAGATGCAGATGGTAACCCTGTTGCATATTTAGGTTATGGGAAAAGCGGAAAAGTAGAAGTTAAGTACGATAATATTAATAAAGAATATTCTATTTCTATTGATAATTCTAAATCCGGTGATGCTGCAGCTGTTTTGGTTGGAGATAAAGATAATAAAAAAGCAGGCGCTGTATTTTTACAAACTTATCCTGTTGAGGATAAAAATTCTGGTGGAGGAAAAGCTAGTGTATTAATAGGCAGTGCTGAAAAAGATTATCCATTAGTAATAACAAAAAATAATGGAGTTTTAAAATTAGCAATATCTAGTGATTATGATTTTGATAGTGGTAAAGGTAATGTTGAAAGTGTTGTTGGATATGGTAAGGAATGGAACGGTGTTATTACTGTTAATAGGGAAACTGAATTGACAGAAGAATCAGCTAAGACAATTTCTGGTAATCTGGAAAGGATTTATGGATTAAATCATGGATTGAATACTCCAACTTCATATATTGGTAAAAATGGAGTTATAATTTCTACAACTGATAAAAACCAACATGCAAATGTCTATAATTATGGTAAAGAAGCAATGCAGGTATATAGTTCAGGACAAGGTTATGTTGATTTTTATTCACAAGGAAAACATTTGGTTAATAATAAGGGCGACCAATTAAATGTTTTAAGAGATAAAACAAGTTTATCTAGTGCAGCTGGTGCTGCTACCCAATCTCAACCTATACGACTGGGAAGTAGTTTTAATCCTGGTGTTGGAGTTGCTTTAAGACCAGGTGTTCAACTAGCTCCCAATCCGGGACTTGTACCTAGTTTAGGCACTCAAATTCCTCAACCTCAAGGAGGTTGTCCTGGTGGAGGATGTCCTATGCCGGGAACAACAATTTCTCCTGGAGCTCAAAATAACCTTGATGGAGCATGCCAACCAGGCAGTGATTGTTCAGGATGTCCTAGTGCTGGTTCGTGTTATGGAAGTTCTAGTGGAAGTTCTGGAGGTGGATGCGGACCTGGTGGATGTGGACAATCTGGAGGAAGTGATTCTTATTCTAGAACTGGTCCTGTCAGGGGATTTTTTAGAAATGGCGGGTTTTTCAGAAGAAGGTGATTGAAATTATTTTTTATGTCGAGAATTGAAAACCTCATGATTTATCATGTGGCCGTAGCAAATGTTACAGTTTTCAATTCTTGAGCACAAGAAAATTCTTTCAGATGAATTTTCTGTGCGAGGCTGTGTTGTAATTCTTATTAAAAAAGTGATAGATCATTAATAGAAAATATTTTTTTACAGATACCTCCAGCATTCCCCCATTTTCTTTCCACTTTTTGTATATTTTTATCATATTGTATGCCGTGGAGAACAGATTCATTTCATTTTCACAGGGTTTTTTATCTCTGCACTTGAATTCTCTATAACTCAGGTTATGAAAGATGTGTGCCTGAGCAACTTCACCCTTGTGAAATCTTTTATTATATTTCTCAATCCCCTCTTTCGTCTTAAAACGAAGCCTTATCTCTCTAATTAAGGGATTAATCCTTGTTGTCCTAAATGGAGAATGCTTCCCCTTATCTGTGCACTCTTTCTGAAATTTACAATCCCTGCATTTATCGGTCCGATAAATATTTGTCCAATTCCCATTTTTGTTAGTCTCTCTTCTAACAAAATTCATTCGGTGTCCTTCAGGACATATAGCTTGATTTTTTTCAAAATCAAGTTCAAATCTATCATTGTCGAATTTAGATATTTTTTTTGACTTCCCATGAAGTTCTTTTGTTGTAACCCTATCTGGAATATAGGCTATTGCTTCCTCTTCTTTGTAATACTCAGCAGTATCGCTTCCCATATAACCATTATCTTGGAAAACTTCTACACCTTTCAGGCTAGCTTTCTGTTCCTCCTTGAACTTTTCCATTGTAGGCCTTGTTTCATGTATATCTGTTGGAGAATTTGTGATATAGTTTCCTACAATAATCTCACATTTGTCTTCAACAAGCAACTGGCAGTTATACGATTGTTCATAGAATCCTTTTTTCATTTTCATTACTCTAGAATCCATGTCGGTCATGTTTACTCCCTCCACTTTCTCTTGCTGGATTTTTGCCTTTGCTTTGTCCATTTGTACTTTTGCTTTGCCAATATCCTTTAACATCCCTTTTACTTTTTCTTGCAATTTTCTCCTATGTGTTAGATGCTCTGGAATCTTTATCTCTCCATTAGATTCCCCATATTTTTTATCTTCTTCTTTATCTACATTTTCTGCCTCTTCAAATTGCTTGTCAACAAATTCTGACAAGAAATCTATCTCTTCTTTGGTAAAAGTCTTGCTTTTTGAAGCATTAGCCTTGACTTTTATACCATCAAGATAAAGCTTGTTCAAGTTTACCATGTCTAGTTTTTTTGCAATTTCAACTGTCTGCAAAAAACATTTTTTAATTAAATCGCGATTTTCTTTTCGAAACATCGCAATTGTATGGAAATCTGGGTTCAAGTTTTCAGATAAATATCTGAAAACGATGTTTTCCATTGTCTGCTTCTCTAGCTTTCTAGTAGAAGTTATTCTTTCACAAATTCCATTAAGAATTATTTTGATAATAACTCTTGGATGATAGCTTGGATTTCCAGGTCCATTGACTTTCTGATCAAAGTCATCAAAATT
>JAUYDD010000022.1 GCA_030704765.1 Nanobdellota archaeon
ACACCCTAAAGGTTTTTTGCCACAGCTAAAAAATCGCCTGCTGGCGAGTGTGGTTTGATTGGCCCTTGTTTTTAGGATGCTCAGAAATTAAAACAAACTGACATCCACATCTTAAAAGATGTGGTTTAATTTCTGACATTAAAAAGTTAAAAATACACTTTACCTTATAACAGATTCAGAATAGAAAACTTATTATATAAGCTATACCTACAATTTTTAGGTATTACGAGGTAAAAACTTGAGTACGCATAACTTTAAAAACTGTAAAGATAAAAACTATTTATGGGTAGAATAAAGTCCAAACTTGTAAAAAGAACATCCTTAAGTCTTTTAAAAGAAGAGAATAGTTTTACTGATAAGTTTGAACCTAACAAAGAACTGCTTAAAGGATTGACAGATAGCAAAAAAGTCAGAAACCAAATAGCTGGTTATATAACAAGAAAAAAGAAAAGTGAACAAAACCATAAAACAGCTCAGTGATAAAAATGATAGATGAAAAAGAAGTAGTTAAGCAGCATAAAAATAATGATAAAGATAATATAATTTTTGTTGGAATAAAGCCTTTTATGAACTATGTGACAGGAGTTGTAATACAGTTCAAGAACAAAGGGCAAAAAGAAGTCATTATTTCAGCAAGAGGGAAATTTGTCTCAAAGGCAGTTGATGTTGCAGAAGTCGCAAGAAGGACATTTTTAAAAGATGAGAACATAAAAGTGAAGAACATCAATATTTCTAGTGAACAATTTGAGAACAAAGAAGGCAGAAGAATATATGTTTCTAGTATAGATATAGTCTTGGAAAAAGAATAGAAAAAATAATACTAAAATACAAAATCTGTTAAGAAGTATCTTGTGTAAACAAGTATATCCTAAAGGATATACTTTGTAACTAACATTAATATTTTTTAAAAGCAATCTGACCTAACAAATCTTCATGTTCAACGATATTATGTTCATCAGCTACATATATCTGAAATCTTCTTCTAATTTCCTCAAAATCTTCGCTTGCTCCTGTTATTTGATATAAATTTAATAAATGATTTAGATACGTCATTGTACCTCCTTGCATTTCTATTAATAAAGAAATATTTCTTCTTAAATCACCTATATCTCTCGGATTTGAAGAATTATGTAAAGCATATCTAGTAAGTATATCTACATCGCCACTTAATCTTGCTGCAACCTCTAGCTCATTCATTTTTTCTCTAGAGGGTAAAAAAGATTGTCTAGTATAATCTTCATCATCTTCAGGTTCTCCATGAAGAATTTTTTGTGCCTCATCTTGTGCGGAAACTACCTTATCAACTGCTCCAAATATATTCTCTAAACTTAATATTGGTTTTTCTTCGCTCACTTCTTCCCTGATTTTTTCAAACATCTCTCTGGCTTTTACAAAATAATCTCTATTTCCTGTTAATTCAAACATCCTAAAGTAAATCGCTTCAGCAGACCTATATTCTCTTTTTTCAATAGCAGATTTACAGTGGGCTTCAATTTCTGAAATATATCTAGGATCTTTAGTAACCTCAAAAACTGGAAGAACTACTAATGGATTCTCTCCTATATACGCTGGATGTTTCTTTTTACCATTTCTTGTTACTGTCAAGGATTCATACTCAGCTAAGTATCTTTTATCTCCAGTAGCTCGATGAAGGTCAAACAATCTATGAGTAAAATTACTGAAATTTGTTGATACTCCTCTTTTCAATGCTTTTATACCTCTATACATTATTTTATCTACCAAATCTCTATCTTCAGGTAACCTTGTCATAAAAAATAATTCTATTAAATCATCAAAAGAACCTCCAAGTTTCCATTCAGTTTCAGCTTCTTCTAATACTCTTTTTCTATATTCATGTCTTATAAAATCTCTCCGAGTTGCTTGAAATAATACCCTTAAATCATCTTCAGTTCCAAAATACCCATTATCCCATTCTAGAGTATTATTATAAGCTCTTACAACAAGATGTAAATCTTCTTGAGAACCTGTATCTAAGCAAAGTTTTGCAGCCCAACTAAATGCATGAGATTGACGAAATTTAATCAAATCTTGCTGAGTTTTTTCAATCTCTTCTTGTCTTGGTTCTTCCAATGCCTTGGCTTTGGCTTCTTCAATCTTATCTTTACTAGAATTTGACATAACTTTATCTGTGATAGAATGTATTCTCCTTTCATAGATTTCTCTTGCTATTTCTTCTTCAATAGGAACATAGGACAAAGCTTCTTCAATACTTGTTCTTACTAACTCTATATAAACAGGACTTTTGGTATCCTCACAAAGCACTAAATAGTGATTTAGAAGACTTCCATATTTTTCATCATGTTCAGTCCATTCAAATTTTTTTACATGACTTTCATATAATTCTAGATCCTCTCTTCTTTTTGTAAACTTATATAATCTATGAAAGAACCATAATGAACTTGAATTGGGATTAGGTTCTGCTAATCTAAATTGATCAAAAATACCAATTTCTTCAGCTAGTTTAACAATTCTTAGATGAAGGTTTTGATTTATTATTGGAAGTCTAATCATTGACTCATTTTTATCTTCAACTTCATGTAATTCAATTTGTGGACTCTTTAATATTTCTTCAAGTTTCATAGAATTAAAATAATACATATCTTTTTAATTATTTATATATTTAAAATCAGCGTTAAAAAAATCAAAGAATTGTTTGTTTTATATCTAAAAATTAATATTTAATAAGTATATCCTTTTTGATATACTATGTGTAAACAAATATATCATATTCGTTCCAAAAATAATAGTTATTTTTAGCCGAACTAATTATTAAGTAAGGACGATATTTCTTCTCTTAATTTTTTTATTCTTTCTAAAACATCTTTTGCTTCTATAAGAGAAATATCTTTTGCATAATAGTTAAGACTATTCCTTATCCTTCTTAATTCATCAAATTCATCTCCTTTAATGCTTTCGTTCAATATTTCTTTTAAAAAATATCTATAACATTCATGATTATATATCTTATATCTATTTCTAATAGCTAGTGCCTCTAAAAGTTCCCTCAAAGAATCGTACAAAAGAGATATTTTTGAACCAGAGGTTATCTCATTTAATTCAAGCTTTTTCTCAGAATCAAATTTATTTTGGCTTGTTTTTATAAGTGAAACAATTAATTCTTTATCTTCTTTAACTTCCTTTGCAATTCTTTTTTTAAGACATTCATTAAAATCCATTAGAATCTCAACCTACCCTCTAATATATACCCATTTATTATATTATTTGTGAGTTCCTTGTTTTTTATATCTTCTACTGAACTATAAAAGAATAATTGAATCTTTCTTTTTAAATTATTTTCAAAAATTTTTAAGTCAAGTTCTTTTTTATGCCCAATTATACAAAGGTCTATATCAGAATCCTCTTTGGTTTCTGCTTTTGATAAAGAGCCAAAAAGTATTATTATAGGGCTTGTAAGGTTTTTATTCAAAAAATCAATAAGTTTGTCTAGTTTTAATCTCCAATAAATCCCAGATAAATCTATAAATGTTTTATTATTCTTATTCGCGTAATAAAAAATATAATTTCTATCTTTTTCTATTTCTAACAATCCTTCTTTATTAAGCTCAAAAAGTAGTTTAGATGCAGTTGGAGGAGTGATTTTCATCAATCTAGAATATTCTCTAATATTGATTCTTCTATAGCAATCATCAAAAAATGGTTTCAAATTGTTAATAATTTTTAACATATGTTAAATATAATTAACATATGTTTATAAATCTTTCTGTTACTAAGGCAATAAACTAATCTATTCTAAATTATTATTAGAAACCCTATTTTCTTTTTTTCTTATGCTTGTCTTTTTCTTCAATAATTTCTTTATCTTTTTCTTTTAATACTAAAAAATTTATCTTATTTTCAATCTTATCTATTCTTTCATTCATCTCTTTAATCCTTTTATGGTTCTTAAAATTAAATATGCCATTTACAATAAGGTATATCACATACAAAACAAGCAATATTCCAGCTGCTTCAACTACTTTGACTATCCATGATATATCTGTTATTATCTGAGGAGGTATATCAGCCAGGGTTACAGGAGGACTTGCCATAAATCTACAGGTTTTATATGTTTTTAAGGTTTTGTTTATAGTTATCAAAAAGTCATCAAAGGTTTTATATAGCTTTTATTTTTGTTATTTTAATGGCTGCATAGCTTAGTGGTAGAGCGCGGCTCTCATAAGGCCGAGGTCCCGAGTTCAATCCTCGGTGCAGCCATGTATTCTAATCAAATTAAAGGTTTTTTAAGAAGATTGAATGAGGAGAGTTCAATCCGAGCAAAAGCATTTTAGTATCTTTAAAAATGAATAATAAATGCTTTTACGAGTAGGTGCAGCCATATATTTTAATCAAATTAAAGGTTTTTTAAGAGGATTGAATAAGGAGAGTTCAAATCTCCCCTGAGTCATACAAAGTTTTAAATGAATAGACTTCAATAAATAATCTTAACTAACTCTGCTTTATATTTTGCATTAACTATAAATTTAAAAATCCTTTATCATATTATATCAGCATGCAAATATTAGAAAAAACCAGGGATGAGATTGAAACAAGAGCTTCAAAAATGTCAGACTTCTTGAGAATGGAATACCTAGAGTCTTGTTTGAAAAGGTTTACAGAAATAGAGATACAAAGGTATTGTTACCAAGAGCTTTCAAGGCTCTATGAAAAGAACTTCATGTATCCAGATGCTATAAAATACATCTCAAAATTCCAGGAAGTATGTATTTCAAAAAGAGAAAAAATCCAAGCATTCTTAAAAGAAATAGAGCTGACAATTAAAGGTGGTTTCTATGATAGGATAGATTTTGCTTATAGGAAGATAAATGAGATAGCTACTACCGAAGAAATATATGAAGCAAGAAAAAAGATGGTAGATTTATTGATGTCAGAAGCACAGAAATTCGAAAAATCAAGTAAATATTCTTATGCAGCAAGAGCATATGAAAGATTATCTCATCTAGTCACTGATAATGAAAGATTAGAAGTAAAAAAACATCTTGTGACAATCTACAAAAAACTAGGTAAAGTAAGAGAATCTATTGAACTAGAAAGAGAACTAGCAAGAAGCGGAGTAAAGGTTTGATTTATTCTTTACAGCTCTCAACTCTATAGAACTTATATTCTGCTGTTTTCCAATCATCCTTTGATAGACCTGCTTTCAAGCAAAGATGGCCTAAAAAAGCTGTTTTATCAGTACCTAATTTGTAAAGAATTCTTTAATAGATTGATTTAGAAATTTATCTACTTCGCTTTGTGGAAAATAAATACCTTTAAAATGTGGTTTTCTTAATTCCAATTTAATCCTTTTTTTAGCTTCTTCTTTTATTTTGTTTTTATCGTTTGTATTCCAATTATATTCTGCAATAAAGTCAATTAATTCACCCCTGTAATTGATTATTTCACTTTCCATATGGTTAATTGATTCTTTTTTATTTGTATTTTTGCAAAGAATCTTATGGCTAGTCATTCCAGCTATTAATTTTCCTATTATCTGGATAATTCTATTTTTTCCCATAATTCACCTTCAAGCTGTTTACTTGTATCTCTTATTAATTCATTTAAATAATTAATGGCATATTTTTTTTCTTCTTTAGATGCCTGATTATTTTTCAATTTTGAGATAAGATTTTTTCCAAGTTCATTATATAAATATTCCTTTAGTTTAGAATTATCTATAATTTTATTTAGAATTAACCTTACTAAAACTGCATTTCTCAAAGCACTATAAATTTCTTTTCCTGTAGGCCTTTCTATTAAGTCACTCCAGTCTAATTTCATTATCAGATCAATTCTATAAATTGCTGTTTCTTTTGGAATCTTTATTTTTCCATAAATTATTTTATGGTCTTTGAGTTGATAAATAAGTGTTGGACTATTCTTGTAGCTATCTAACAAATTTTCTTTGCTGATAATCTCTATATCAGATATTATCCCATAATTTTTTAGAATATCTTTAAGCTCTTTTATCTTTCTCCATTTTTCCATCTCAGCCTTATATAACTTTTTTTTTGTAACTATCATTATATCTATGTCATTATAATCATGATAATTAGTCTGGATTGCAGAGCCATACAGGATTATTGAGTCAACATCTTTAATATTTTCTAATGTTATTTTTATTATTTTTTTTTCTATTGACCTTGATTTTTGGTTATACTTTATCTTATTTAACAAGAGAGCAGCATCTATCTTTGAAATCTCCCTAAGCTTAGGCCTAACATATTTGCTTAAATAATTAGAGTCTTGCTGAGTTAGCTTCTTATTTGCAAGTTTTTTATTTATAACTTGTAATTCCCTAGGTGTTAAAATATCGCTCTGTATCATATAATAGCTATAACTATTAAGTTTATAAATATTTGTATTGGTAAAAGAGCCAATTGAACTAGAAAAGGAAGTTGCAAGACAAAGGTATAGGGATTATTGATAAATTAAACTAATAATTAGATTTACTATTATTTCTTGATATAGATATAATGTCCGAACGCCGCTGCCCAAATTCCTACCTTTTTGGCATAATCAAAAGATTCTTTTGTACAATTCATGTACAGGTTTTATTTATAATTTATCGAAGAGAAACTAATATTTAAAGACCTCTATAAATGGATACAGGAATTGGAAAGTAAAAGAATTCATAATAAAGAATCCAAAATAAAAAAATCAATTTTCTATTTTATCTTTCTATAGCATTCCATAAGAATTTAAAATATCTTAAATATGAATCTGCAATTTCTTTGTTTTGTATAACAAATGCAAAAAGACTATGACTCCATAACATATTTACCACTTTATCTCCAAATATACAAATTATATTCGGACTGTGAAATTCAGGAGGAAGTGTTTTATATTCATAATACTGTGTTTTTTTGAGTTCTTTTTTTTGCTTATTCTTAAATATATCCATTAAAGTATTGGTTTCAATTAAATCATGCCACATTACTTTCATCTTGATTCTTTTTTTATTATAAAAAATAAGAAAATCTGGCATAATTTTTTGTATCTCTCCACTTCCTCCAATAAACCAAACATCCTTATACCCAAGCATATCTTCAGAAAGAGCCTTAAATCCTTCTTTTCCCCTATATACCTCTGCTTTTATTGGAGGTTTATTTTCATTGTATATCTCAATAATAGAAGAAATTTCTTTTTTTATTTCTTTTTTAAGATTATTAAGTTCGTATTCTTTTTCTTCTATATAACTTAAAATTTTATTTGGGTGTGTAATCTGAAATGACCTTTTCCCCTTTTCTATAGTATAAGTTACCATTCCTTTTTCAATTAATTTATTTAGAATATCATAGATACTTCTCCTTTCTAATCCGGTTTTTTCATGAATATTATTCAATGACGATATTCCAATTCTTATTAAAGCATTGTAAACTTTTACTTCTCCTTCCGTTAATCCTACTCTCTTTAATGTTTCATTTAACATGAAAATGACAAGAAAACTCAATTTATAATATTTATGGTATACCTACTATACCACAAAAGTTTAAATATTAATCAGTTTGAGCGAACTGATGGAACCAAATTATTCAATTGAGGGTTTAACTGTAAATTTACATATAACAAGAAAATGTAACATTAGATGTGATTATTGTTTTGCTGTTTATAAAAAAATACCTGACCTATCTATAGAATCGTGGATTGAAATATTAAAAAAACTCAGAGAGGCAAAAGTTAAAAAAATTAATTTTTCTGGAGGTGAACCTTTAGTTTATAGAGGTCTTGAAAAACTTTTAAAGTTATCTCGGAGATTAGAATTTAAAACCTCTATTGTTACTAACGGTATATTACTTTCTGATGATTGGCTACGAGATAATATTGAAAATATTGATATAATGGCTGTTTCTTTAGATACTGGAAATGAATCAATCCAACAATCTTTGAATAGAGGTTCGGGAAATTATGTAACACAAACAAAAAGAAGATTTCAAGAAATAAGATATTGGTCTAAAGAACTTAACCATCCAGTTTATTTAAAAATAAATACTATGGTAAATAGGCTAAATAAAGAAGATAATCCTCTTTCTATTTTACTGGAACTCAATCCTGATAGAGTAAAATTTCTTCAATTCTGTGTAATGGAAGGAGAAAATGATAAATTTGCAAAAAAACTATCAATTTCAGAGAAAGAATTTCAAAATTATGTTGAAAGAGTTAGACCTTCCTTAGAAAAGTCTGGAATAACAGTTGTTTCTGAAACTGAAGAAATGTTGTGGTCTTCTTATCTTATCCTAGACCCTCAGGGTCGTTTTTGTGATAAAAGACATGGAAAGAATAAATTTGGATATTCTTTAGCTAAGAATTCTTTATCGGATTCTTTAGGAAGTTTATACTCTCCTACAGATATAGAATTAATTCGTAAAAAGATGGTAGAACGAAAGGGTTTATATCCCCTCTAATGAAAAATTATTAATATCTTACATATTTCTAATTTTCATGCAAACCTGCCTAAATTGTTTTTATCAACTTGTATAAACCTTGTAGAATCCATTGAATATGCCAAGAAGGTGTTACGCCGCTGCCCAAAGGGAATTTAAAATTAGTTATATTAATCGACATGCTTCTTCTGAAGTTACAATTATTTTTTTATAACCTGAACAGGAATATCCATTATTTATAATAAGACCATAACAAGAGAAAATGCCTTCATTTTTACTGCAATCGTTTTTTCCATAATTTTGTATTCCAAAACCCAATCCCCATCCAAAAAAATATCCTGATATAAGTAAAACTATCAATATGATAACTATAACTAATGTTATTTTAACATTCTTTTTCATATTATATAATAGAAAATATATTATAAAAATCTATCTAAATCCACTTCCCTAAATTTCGAACGGAAGTGTTCAACGCCGCTGCCCAGCGCTACCTTATTTTTAAACTTATTCTTTACAACTCTCAACCCTATAGAACCTATATCCTGCTGTTTTCCAATCATCCTTTGATAGACCTGCTTTTCTTGAAAGATGTTCTAGAAATTCGATTTTTTCAGGAATCTCTTCCCATACTTGAGGTAAAAAAGTAGCGCCATAATACCCTTTTCTTAATATTATTCCCATTTTATTATCTATTTTTTTCAATAAATCCTCTGAATTAATAAATTCTAATTTTTGAGGAACAGAAAGAATAGATATTTCAATTTTTATTTTAGGAAGTTCCCCTTCTTCTAAAGCTTCAAAACGGGGGTCACCAAATGCAGCATTAATAGAATTATCTATTACATCTTTCCAAAGTTCTTGGTGAGCTTCTATGCTTCCAATACACCCCCTTAATTCTCCTTCTTCAGTCAGAGTAACAAAACAAGCTTGTTTTTTATTGAAATTCTCTTTAATATCCTCAGTTGCAACAACTTGTTCCTTATTCAATTTTGCTTTTATTGTTTCTCTTGCTAAATTTAATAAAGGTTTGTAGATATTCTTATTTTCTTTCATTTTCACACATTGCCCATATAAACATAATCAAGATATTTCTTTCCTATTTTATATGCATTTTCCAAAGTTTTTATTGAAGTAACAGGTGCATCAATCATCTTATACATAGGAAAAAATCTTGTTATATGCCATGGAATAGTCTTATCAATAGAAGCAATAAACTTAGCTATTTTTTCAAGTTCTTTTATTGAATCATTAAGTCCAGATACAACTAAAGTAGTTATCTCAATATGAATCTTTTTTTCAGAAAATCTTTTTATTGTATCAAGAACAGGTTTTAGCCTTCCATTGCAATATTTTTTGTAATATTCTGGATTAAAGGATTTCAAGTCTATGTTTGCTGCATCTATATCCTTATTTATAAAATCAAAACCTTCTTTACTCATAAAACCATTAGTGACAAGTATATTTTTCAATCCTTTTTTTCTAGCAATTGTAGCGCAATCTTTTACAAACTCAATAAATATTGTTGGTTCATTATAAGTGTAAGATATGCTTTTACACTTACTTTTTATTGCTTCATCTACAATTTCTTCAGGAGCATATTCTCCTCCAAATAAAATCCCTTTTTTAGATACTTGAGATATCTCAAAATTCTGGCAGAATTCACAAGAAAAATTACATCCAACAGTCCCAATAGAAAAAGAATAACTTCCAGGTAAATAACGATATAATGGCTTTTTTTCAATAGGATCTACATGCATCGAAGCTATTTTCCCATACACCAATAGATAGAGTTTTCCTTCTGAATTTTCCCTGACTCCGCAAATACCTGTTTTCCCATTATCAATAAGACATTTATGAGAGCAAGCAAGACATCTTACTTTTTTTTCTCTTTCCTTTTTATATAATTTACACTCTCTTATCATAATGAAAAAAAGTTGTTTATGTTTATCAATCTTATCATAATAAAGTTTATAAATATAATTATATTTATAATCAAAAAAACAATGGGCCACCACACCCTAAAGGTTTTTTGCCACAGCTAAAAAATCGCCTGCTGGCGAGTGTGGTTTGATTGGCCCTTGTTTTTAGGATGCTCAGAAATTAAAACAAACTGACATCCACATCTTAAAAGA